>CAZAIE010000289.1:0-7896 GCA_964485035.1 uncultured Myxococcaceae bacterium
TCCCCACCCTCTCCCTAGAATCCCCCCTGCTCGCGGCGCGGACGCAACTCGTCGCGAAGACTTAGGGAGAGGGGGCTTCCCTGCGCCCTGCACCGCTTGCCTCTCGCTCTTGGACTTGGCTCGCCTTCGACGCCCTCGAGGACTTCCTTCGACTTCCTTCGACTTGCTTCACTTGCTTCGGCCGACTCCGGACCAATGTCCGACCTGGCTGGTATCTCTCGGGCGGCTCTTGCTCGGGAGGGGTTCTTGGGAATCGAACGACGGTCGGGGTTCGCTCGGCGACGGCAGGTGGAGGTCGCCCGGGGTTTCCGCTCGCAGTCTACGGACGCGGAACGCGTGGTCTGGCAGGTCGTCCGCAAGGGACGGCTCGGCGCCAAGTTCCGGCGCCAACACCCATGCGGTCCGTATGTCCTCGACTTCTTCTGCCCGGCGGCTTCACTCGCCTTGGAGGTCGACGGAGCGGTCCATCGCACTCTCGAGGCGGCTCACGCGGACGCTCAGCGCGCTCGGTGGCTCGCTCAGCAGGGCGTTCGCATGCTCCACCTCCAGACACACGAGGTCCTGGAATCTCCTGAGTCGATCTCGGGGGTTATCCGTGCCGCCCTCGAACTGTCCTTGGGACTGCTCCCGCCCCGAAGGGGTGTCGAGCCGCGAACGCATGGCGCCTGCCCCAGTTGCGGGACATGAATGTCCGTCGTTCGGGCTGCCACGCACTTCGTTGATGGACGACGTGTGCCACTGCTCCAGTCGGAAAAAGACGAGGAAGGTGGCTTGCGTCGGGGCGGCCCAAGAGAGGAGAATCGCGGCGCTTTGAACCTGAAGCTCGACATGAAGCCCCGGCCAAACCCCGAGGCTGCATTGGAGCGCGTGGGAGGCCGCTGGATGGTGGCCACCCCCGACGACCAACTCCACTACTTCGTGGAGGAGGGGGGCGATGAGCCGAGCGCCGTGGGCGACCGGATCATCGACTTGGCGGACGGGTCACGGACAGTGCGTGAAATCGCGGCAGCCATCTGCAGCGAGTTCGAGGTCGACGAGACCACCGCACTGACCGACACCCGCGAGTTCGTCGGTCAACTGCTAGAGCGCCGGGTGCTGGTGTCGCAGGGAGGGGAGCTGCCAGCCGGGGGAGCTCCTTCAACCTCGCCGGAGCCGGGGCGATAGCCCGCGGACCCTTGGGGAAGCCATGCTGCGCAAACTGTCGGTTCCGCTGTTCGTGGCGTTCGTCATCAGTGGGTGCAACTGCAACGACGAGCCCGCGCCCGAGCAGTCGGTCACGATCACGGCTCCCAAGTCCGGCGCCACGCTGACGATGAAGGACGACACAGCGAACAACGTGGACGGCCTTCAGATCGCCGTCACGGCGACCATCTCCGGGTTCGGCGCGGACGCCAAGGCGACCCTCTCGGTGAATGGCACCGCGGGGACGCCCATCGACGCCTTGACCACGTCGCTCACGTTCCCGGGCGTCACGCTCCAGGAAGGCCCCAACGTCCTGAAGGTGGAGGTCACCGACGCGAACGGCTCGAAGGACGCCGTGGTCTCGCTGACCGCGGACCTGACCGTCGTCTCCTGCACCGTCGAGCTGATTGAGCCTGAGAAGGACAAAGTGCTGAAGAAGTCCGACAGCTTGGCTGGAACGGGGATGCAGCTCAAGGCCAAGGTGAAGACCTCAGGGTGCGTGGGCGGCATCGTGCGCGTGTGCGCCCAGGCGGACGGCGCGACGGGGACGAACTGCGAGAAGGCGGGCGGCAAGGTCGTTGGCGAGCTGCCGCTCTCGACCACCAACCTCACCGAGGTCCTGGTCACCCTGCCAGAGGGAGAAATGGCGCTGGCGGCGGAGCACAAGGCCAACGATGGCGCGCTCAACGCCTCGGCGGCCCACTCCGTGACCGTGGACACCCAGGTGCCGACGTGTGAGTTCGTGGCGCCGGCCGAGAATGCCGTTCTGACCACCCAGAACGTCGACGTGCAGGTGCGGTGCACCGGCGTCGAGGTGGACCAACTGGTCAGCGTGAGCTCGAACCTCCTGACCGATGCCGCCACCGGAAAGATGACCGCTGAAGGCCTGGTGAGCATTCCCATGGTCCTCCCGGCGGGCGAGCAGACGCTGACCGCGAAGGCGACCGACAAGGCTGGGAACCAGAGCGCCCCGGTGACCCGCGCGATCACCGTGAGCATCGAGGGCTGCGACATCATTCTCTCGGCGCCGGTTGGCGGATCGCTGAATCTGAACCTGGCGAATGGGAACGTGACCGGAACCCCGCCGAAGGGCAGCTTCGCCTTCAAGGGCTCGAGCACGCGTTGCCCTGACGGGACCCTGAAGATCCTGCGGACGAGGAACGGCACGGAGACCGAGGTCGCCTCGGTGGTGATGACCAACGGGACCTTCTCCAAGGCCGTGGACTTCGACGATGGGGAGTGCGGCGGGAAGATCGCACTGAAGGTCGAGAAGGCCGGGTGGCAGGCAAACGCGGGCGTCTCGGTGAGCTATTCGACGGACTTCACGCCACCGAGCCTGGACGACATCGATCCCCCGCTGGGCAACCTGTTCGTGGTGAATGACAGCAACCCGAACAAGGGGCAGCCGGGGTACGTGGTCGATGCGGATCCCGTGGCGGGCGGCGGGCAAGTTGCTGTGGAGCTCGACGTCACGGGTGCTGGAGATGTGTGCGGTGCGCGCGTCGGCAACATTCGAATCGTCGCGGGGACCAAGGAGTTGCTGAATGAGAGTTCGGCGGACAATGCACTCCAGGTCCTCACGCGGACCATCACTCTGGACGAGGGGCTCTCGGGTCCGGTGAACATCGTCCTGAAGGATGCTGCGGACAATGTCGTGACAGCCAAGTGGGATGCGAAGGTCTCGACCTTGCCGTTGCCGGTGCTGAAGGTGACCTATCCAACCGCAGGCATCCTCAATCTCTTCAAGGATGTCGGCGGAGACAGGTCCTCGTACGCTCAAATCCCGGCAACAGTCACGATGGCCGGGGCAATCCCCACGGGATCAGAGCTTGTGCTTTGCACGAGTCTCGTCGGTGCCGCCGGAGCATCCTGCCGCACGACCGGATTCACAGAAATCCCCGGAACCAAGCTCCTTGCAACCGGCAGTCCGCAAACCTACACGGGAGTGCGCCTTCCCCAAGGCACGCAAGACCTGATCGCAGAAATGCGCAACGAACTGCTCGGCGCAACAAGCTCTCCCGCGCTCGCGTTGCAGGTCGACACCAAGCCGCCCCGGGTCACGAACCTCGCCTGTTCCGAAGACACCAATAGCGACGGAGTCCTGAGCGGGAATGAACTGCCTGTTGGACAACCTGCTCACCTCGTCGTAACCGTGGCAGACGTCGAAGACGGACAGACGGCCACTCTCCTGGAGGGCACCACATCGCTCGCCGCGCAGAGCGTCACGTCCGGAAGCGCGACATTCACTGTTCCCTCCCTGTCTGATGGCAGCCATGTACTTCGGGTGGCGATCTCGGACAAATCCGGGAATCCCAACGAATCAACCACCCTCTCTCCACAGCTCACGAATCCTACGGCCTACCTCACGCTCGCCGTTCATCGTGTTGCTCCATCCATCGCACGAATCGCTCCAACGTCGAGCCTGTGCAACAAGGCAGCAGACCTGAATCCTGCCACGACCGCTTGCGACCTCGACTTCATCGTCCTCGTTGGCTCGTCCACCGTTCGCGTCGACTACTCACTCAACCCTTCGGCTGCCGGTTCGATGACCCCCGCCAGTGTGACTTCCTTCGCAAACGGACAGGCGACCTCGCGGTTCTCGCTCGCCCAATCGACAGCCGCCATCGAGATTGTCGCAACAGCCTACGACGCGCACGGGAACTCAAGGCAAGCGTCGTACACAATCTCTCACGTAGACACCATCCCCCCCTCCATTGCGTTCGTCTCGCCCACGAACAATCAGGTGATGTTCAGCCAAACGTTCCCAGTAGTAGTGCAAACCGACGCCGAACCGGGACAGACGGTCTCCATTCGCTCACTGACAACCAATGGAGTGGTGGGCGAGGGACCAGTGATCGCAGGCTCGCCGAGCAACACCGCAACGTTCAACGTCAGCGTCACCGGAGCAAGCCAAGACCTGTCAGCAACGGTCAGCGACATCGCAGGGAATCCTTCCTCCCCAGCGGTGGTCGGAATCCAACTCAATCTTTCCGGTTGCGACATCAACTTCACAGCGCCGACCTCTGCCAGTCCCGTCTTCAATTTGGCAAATGCCCCGGGAGGAACTGTGGAGATTCGGGGCTACAGTTCCCTGGCTGGATGCGGAAATAAGCAGGTCGACTTCACCGCCGCAGTCGATGGCGGCCCAGCACAACCCGCCGGGTCAACGACGACCGACTCGAGTGGCAACTTCGCATTCCAATTCACCTTCGCCGATGGAAGCCTTACCACCTTCTCCGCGAAGAGCGTTGTCTCGGGAAGCTCAGCGAATGGCTTCACTGCCCTTACAGACGTAACCCCCCCCACGTTGCTCGTCTCGTCGCCAGCCCTAGCAAACGGTCAGCAACTCCATTTGGTTGCAAAGAGCGGAAACCTGAACGTGAAGGCCAACACACCGGGATATATCGCCGAAGCAGACGAAACCATCCAGGACGGCCAACTCCCAATCACACTGGAAGCAACGGGGGCTGGCGCCTCGGCCAATCAAGGAAAAGGGAACGTCGCGGTCTTCCAAGGAACGGTCGAGGCCTTCAAGCAGGAGTTCGTCTCGAACGCCACACAGAACCTGAGCCCAACTGTCACACTTGCGCAGGGATTCATCGGACTAGTTCGGATTGTTGCATCGGACCAGGCAGGCAACAGCGCGTCGCTCGAGTGGAATGCCACCGTCGATGTGGTTGCTCCACCGAGTCCCACACTTGTAACGACCGACCCTGGCACTGGAGTGTTCACTAAGATCCTCGACGAGCGCCGCGCAGACATCGATGCGGTGTTCGCCACCGAGGCAGATTCGGGGCCCCCTGGCCCCAGCACTTTCGAATTGCGCTACACGACAGAGCGAGCCCTTGGAAGCCTCGCTTTCGACGATGTAGCCTTCGACAACGCGGCGGTCTTCAGTTCCATTTCGCCCGCGCCAACAGGAGCGCTCGGAAATCCTTTGACCGCTCAACTCCGCTCCATCGCCCCGCTGAATACCTACTTCCCCGTCCTCCGAGCGGTCGACGCATCGGGCAACAGGTCCATCATGCCCACCAAGTCGCCAATCGCAGTGATGTGGCGATCTGTTGTTCTGCCATTCCCCGGAACAACCTCGACCCCAGCCAACTTCGGCTCTCAAATTTCCGCAGGCGACATCGATGCCGACGAACGACCGGATTTCGCGGCCGCTGCCCCCGCCTGCTCCACAGCGAGCTTCACGAATGCTGGCGCGTTCGTCGTTTATTCGACCGCCACCACGCCGCCAACGCCGAAACAGACCATCTATGGCGACGCGACAAACCAGGGACTGGGCTCGGCGCTTCTCTTGGCCGATCTCAACAAGGACAAGCGGGCGGAAATCCTTGCAGTCGGAAGTGGAAAAGTGCGGGTCTACTTTGCCACAACGTCCGTATCCGACCCGTATCCGTCCGTTCCCGACCTCATCATCTCCGGCCCCAGCAGCCTCTCGGCGATTGCATCCATCCCAGACTACACAGGGGATGGCGCAGTCGAGATTGCGATCGGCTCGCGCGCGGCAAACAGCAACAAGGGAGCCGTGTACATCTTCCGGTCCAAGCCCTCATGGCCAACCGGCACTCTTGACGTTTCGGCCGCCGACACCATCATCAACGGCGTGGAAACAAACGCATTCCTGACCTTTGGTGGCGGAATGACTGGCCTGGCCCGACTCGACAGCGACAACCTTGGAGATCTTGCAGTTCCTGCCCCTGGTGCCAAGAAACTCTTCCTCTACAAGGGGGCTTCGCTTGCGTCCTTGAGCGGGACGTCTGACACGAACTCGGGAAATGTGGCGCTAACCTTCACCGGAACCAATTCTTGGCCGTACTCAAGCGTGGTGGCAGACTTCGACGGGGATTCCATCCTTGACGTCGGCGGCGGAGAGATCCTGGGCGCGGCCCTCCACGTGTACAAGGGCACTGCCGCTGGCACATTCACCACTCCTGACCCTGCAACGCCGTGGTCAACAGGCACCGCCAACTACGGGAGGCCTGCTCTCGCCGGAGACCTTACCGGCGACCTTCGACCTGACCTTCTTGTTGGCGCCTCCCCAACAACAACTTCTGGTCAAGTCTACTTCTACTTCTCCCGTTCTAGCCCCGGCCTGAGTGCCACCCCGGGAGCTATCCTCAGCGGAGGAACGGCCTTCGGCAAGACAGTGACCCTCTCTGACATCAACAACGACACGAAACTCGATGTTCTTATCGGCGATTCCGCGGGGAACGGAAATGTACACATCACCTACTAGTAGCAATGCCTCGACAAACAGTCCGCTGCCGCGCCCGTATCGGAGGCCGGTCTGCGTGACCCAACCAGTCCAAACCGCTGCCTATGCAGTCAGCGCATCCCAGTGCATTGGGTGCGGAGAGCAAGGCGAGGTTCCATTCGAATGCTTCATTGAGGGATTCTGCGAATAGAGGTAGTCGATGAGCTTCATTTGAGAGACTTCGACTCCGGGACGCCCCGGCTACGCTTGTGAACTCGACTATTCGCGTATCCTCGAAGCTGACTATTCGAATGGGTGGTCCTTCGACCGGCAGGCAACTGTCGGAGGACGAAATCTCCCTTGAAATCAAGAAGCATGCTGCTACCAACTTCCCCCCCATCGACCCGCGCCATCCGTCTGTGAGGTATCAATGGAACAATTCGGCGCGGCATCTCACCTGTTTTGATCCTTCCGGCGCCGAACTTGGTATCGCAACGAAGTTCGCAGCCAGTATTCTCGCCTGGAGACAAGGTCGGATCCTCATCCACGGCGCAGGTCTCCGTCGCAATGCAGTCGGCATTCTGTGCCTAGCACCTTCCGGCGGTGGCAAATCCACCCTATCCGATCTCTGCGTTGGCTTCGATTGCCTTGGTGACGAAGCTCAAATCGTGTCACCCAACAGCCTGGAAGGGACTGCGATTCGCAGCGCATCTCGTCGATCGCCAGTCCTCATTCAAGCCCCCTTCTCTCACTGCCTCTTCCTCGAAAAGGCGTCGTCTCACCCGTCGTTCACGCCGCTTTCTTCTGGCGAGTCGTTCTCGCTATTTCTGCCCCAAGTATTCGCCCCACCAGCAGAACTCGCCACCACTCAGGATGTCTTTCGCCGCTGCGCGGCAATCCTAGCCAAGGTCAAGTGCCACAAGTTCGCCTTTCCGAAAGGCCCCACAGCCAACGAAGCCCTACTCGCATTTTGTGAATCATCTCCTCCGTGAGAGCCTCCGCTCCACGACTAATGCGCATCGTCACAGGAAGCATGTGGCCATTGCTACGTCCCGGTGATTGGATTCGCTATCAACTCCCTCCCCGCCCCCGCCTCGGCGAAATCTGGGTGGCCCGCCGCGGCCGCATCCACCTCGTCCACCGCGTGCTCTGGCTCCGCGGCGACCAGGTCCTCCTGAAGGGCGACTGGAACCTCCGCCCCGACCCCTGGCTCCCCCGGTCCGCTCTCTTCGGTCCCGTCTCCGACATCCAGCACGCCGGACGCTGGCGCCCCACCAACCGCCGCCGCGATCGGGCACTGGGCCTCGCCCTCTCCGCCACCGGCTCCGCGCTCCAGGGCTCCCGCTTCCTCGCCCGCCGCCTCGCCGGACTCCTCCTCGGCGAGCCCCGCGCTTCCGCCCTCGCCGCCTCCGTCCGTAGAGCCCGCGCCCACCTCTCCCTCGGCTGACCGCCTCCCGTCCGGTTCCTCGCCGACGTCCGGGACCTGCGCTATACCCTGCGCCGTCTCCTCG
>CAZAIE010000290.1:0-7885 GCA_964485035.1 uncultured Myxococcaceae bacterium
CGGAGAGGGAGAGGGCGGCGCAGAGGACGAGGATCCCCTGCACGCCCCGCGTGAGCGAGGAACGTTCCATGACGGACTCCTGAGGTGTGGCGCGTGGTCGGTCCGGTGGGCTCCGGACGCGTCACGTCGATCGGACGGCAGGTGGAGTGGGGTGAAGCCCTTCAGGCAGGGCGATCGCGCAGGAGGCACACGCCTCCCGCGCGGCGTCCTCGCCGCTCGGCCCCTCCTCGTGTCGAGACTGTGGTCAGCCGGTGGGGCTGGCCATCCCCCCGGGGCCGGCCGCCGCCGAGGGGAGCAAACCCTTGTGGAGCACTTCGTGGACCGTGTCCGACCAGGCTTGCAGGTCGGGCTTGGTCTTCAGGGAAGGCATGCGCGTCAGGAAGGCCTCGTACGCGCCGACGATGACGTCGGTGACCGCGTCGATCTGCAGGCCGGGCTTCATGCTCCCGCGAGCCTTCGCCGCCTCGAGGTCGCCGAGCAGGTGCTGCACCACGCGCTGGCGGAAGCCGTCGACCAGCGAGGACCAGCGGTCCGAAATGCCGACGGTGCGCTGGATGAGCGAGAGCAGTTCGCGCTGCCGCCAGAAGACCTCGAGCAGCGCCAGGTCCAGCGCGCGGTGGCACTCGAGCCAGGCGCAGTAGCGGGGCGTGCCAGCGATGGCGTCCTCGACGGTCGGCTCGCCGTGCTCGGCGAGGAGGGCGTGCTCACGCTCGGTGGACGCCGCGAAGATCTCGTCCATGACGCCGACCAGGCGCTGGACGAGGATGTCGAAGACCTCTTCCTTGGACTCGAAGTGCAGGTAGAAGGCGCCCTTCGAGAGCCCCGCGCGCTTGGCGATGTCCTCGATCCGCGCGCCCTCGATCCCCGACTTGCAGAACTCCACCCGGGCAGCGTCGAGCAGTGCGGCGCGGGCCTTCGGGTCTGGGGTTCGGGTCATCGGATTCTCCGGCGAAGACGAAGCGAAGGGTAGCCATGCCCGGTGCGGATGGCAAGCGATAACTGACCAGACAGTCACGACTGAGGGCCGCTTGATGGTGAGACAGCCCCGTGTTTACCGATACTTGGCCGCAGCCGTGAAATTGCGTGTCTGGATTTGGGGCGGCTATCGTGACTGGGAAGTCAGGCTCGCGAGTTCCGTTCCCAGGCGGCGGTAGAGCGTGGCAACCCGGGCATCGTCCGTCGGCGGGGGCGGGTTCACGCGCAGGTCCAGGGGGGCGAGGACGATCCGACGTCGGCCGGCGGGACGCGGGCGACCAGGGTGAAGACCTCCTCGATGGCGTCGTCGCCGATGGCCACGCACCCGATGGAGGCTGCGCCGCCGTGGACGAAGATGTCGCCGCCCAGCTCTTCGAGCGGAACGGTGGCCGCCGCGCGGTCCTCGGCGTTGGGGTAGTCCACTCGGAGCGAGAGGTGGAAGAGGCTGTTGGGGTTGAGCCCGTCGATCTCGTAGAAACCCTCGGGGACCTGCCGGTCGCCCGCGCGGCGCTTGGGGCCCGGGCCGCCGCTCATGGCGAACACGGGGTAGGTCCGCAGCAGCGCCAGCGGCCCGGTCGCCCCTCCACCCCAGACCTCGAGTCGCCGCTCCTGCTTGAGGACGAGCAGGCTGAGCCGCTCCGGGGGCCAGGGCACGCCGCTCGCCTCGCAGGCGGGCTGGAAGGCGGCGCGACCCCGCTCGCCGTATCGGTCCATCACCGAGGCGACGGTCCGACGCGGCTCCCACCGCCCGGTGCGGCTGAACTCCAGGAGCGCGGCGCGCTGCCAGTAGCCGAACAGGGCGACGGAGCCGAGCACGCCCCACGCGAAGAGGCGCAGGGCGTGACGGCGCAGCGGGTGTCTCGGGGCGGGACCGGGCATGGGCGTGAGGCTACCGCCCGGGCGCGGATCTAGTCACAGCCCGAGGCGCTCTTGGAGCCGCCCTGGCAGGTGAGGTTGGCGCTGCCGGAGACGAGGCACGAGCCGGTGCAGGTGATGTTGCAGGCGCCGCCGCCGCACACCACGCTCGAGTTGGCGCCGACGGTGTGCGTGCAGGACTTGCCCGAGCAGCTCACGCTGCAACTCGGGCCGCAGGACCCGGTGCAGGTCGCCTCGGAGTCGCAGCTGAACTGGCAGCTCGAGGTCGAACTGTCGCAGGCGTCGAAGGAGCACGAGGTGCCGCTCGGGCAGATGCACGACGTCCCGGCGCACACGCTGGAGCCGCAGCCGGTGGCGGCCAGGGCGAGGAGGACGACGAGGGAAAGCAAGGCAGGGCGCATTGGGTCTCCGGGTGGGGTCTTCGGCCCACAAGGTCTCAACGGCCCGGGGACCCGGGGTGTGAAAGCGCCTTGCCCACTACTTCGGAGCGATGGGGAGAGTCCCGGTCGCACCGGCGATGGTGACCGTCAGGGTTCCTCCCAGGGACCCTCTATCCAGGAAGACGGTGATCGGCCCGTTGCCCCGAGGGGCGTCTTCTCCGGTAGCCACGATCGCCCGGCCGGCCTCGAACCGTACGCCCGTAGCCGACACTTCCATCGGGACGTAGCCGCAGAGGCGGCCAGCAGGGCCCATGGGCGCCGGGACGATCTCGTAGCTCCCCGGCGTGTGCAATTCGGTCACCCGCGTGAGCGCCGGCTTGTCTCCCCCCTCGAGGAGGTAGAAGCCCACGCTGGTCGGAGCGACGGCTTCCAGGGGGATCTCAGCGGTGAACTCGTCCACCTTCGCCAGGAGCCTCCCTGCTCCGGGACCGACGGCCTGCGCATACGAGCTGCAGCCTTCAAACGAGGAGCCGGGGGCGACGGTCCAGATGGCGGAGTCCACGGAGTCGAGCGTCCAGCCTCCCGGGGCACAATCGATCCCCCCGCTCTCGTGCACCTCGCGGACCCGGACGACCAACGGCGCACCGACGCTCCAGGCGACCGCCTGGGCCTCTGCGACGGTGAGCGGATCCTTCTCGGTGCAACTCCAAGGCGTCTTGCCGTTGTTCGTTCCGCCTGCCACCGGGTACTCGGCCAGCTCGGCCTGGACTCCGGTGACGGGTGTCGTGTCCGGGGTTCCGCCCCAGAGGCTGTCGAAGGTGAACAGCGGGCCACAGCCAGCCAGTGCAACCAGGAGCAGACTCGTTCTCATGGGGCGCCCTCCCGCTCCCTGACGAGTCTGCGCCCCGTGCCCGAAGACGGAGGGCCCGACCGCAGTTCACTTGGGGGAGGCCCGGGCGCACGCCCTCCAGGGGCAGTGGCTCACCAGACCCGCTGGAGGCGCTGGCGTCGGGCTTCTTGCAGCGCAGCTCGAGCCGGAGTACGGCACGTTCGCGGAAGAGCGAGACCTGGAAGGCGCCCTCCGCCGAGAACGAGTAGCGGCAGGGGTACGCCTCGGGGCATTCGCACCTGCACGTCGTGGCGGAAGTCGAAGAGCAGCGCACGGCTTGGCAGAGGGAGCGAGGCTCCACGCCGAGGCCCGCCTGCCCGAACTCCGTGAGCCTGCGCCGGTCCCCACCGGGCCGGTGCTGCGCTCGTCCAGCCCGAGCACCTCGGAGCCGCCGGCCGTCCTGCACTGACCGCGGATCACTGCCCGCGGAACACGCGGTCCTGCGCCAGCACCTGCAGCCGGCGGAGTTCCCGACGCTCGTCCGCCGTCAGCTCTTCCGCGCGCCGCAGGCCCTGAGCGGTCCGTACGAACACCCGCCCCACCACCGGCAGGTGGGGGAGGAGCTCGTCCGAGAGCGCGAAGACGTCCTGGCGGGGCACGCCGGCCGCCCGCAGCACCAGCGCTCCCAGGTGGCTCGCGCCGATCCGCTCGGGCAGCGGCCCCAGCTCCTCGCCGCCCCAGAAGGTGACCCGGGTCTCGCCCATCCGCTCGCGCTCCTCGAGCGTCCAGCCCGCCGGGTCGCCGGACACGAAGCCCAGCTCGCGGTAGGCGGCGTACTGCTTGCCCAGGCACGGCAGGTGGTCGCCGAAGTGCACCACCAGGGTGGGACGCCCGCTCTGCTCCACGCCGCGAAGCAGCCGCTCGAAGGCCCGGTCCGACCGGTAGAGCGCGCTGGCGTGGTTCTCCACCTCGCGCCGGACGTCGGGCGTGAGCGCTCCGTCCACGACCCGGACCTCTGCGTCGGGGCGCGTCGGGTAGGCGTACGGGCCGTGCGAGACCATGGAGATGGCGAACGCGAACACCGGCTGCGGCGAGGACTGCACCTCCTCCAGCAGCCGGTCGACCATGCCCTCGTCGTCGGGGTATGGGCCCACGAAGGGCAGCCCGGGCATGTCCTCGAGTGCCACGTAGCGGTCGAACCCCAGCAGCGGGAAGACCGAGCGCCGCATCCAGAACCAGCCGTGCCAGTCGTGCACGGCGAGGGTGCGCAGCCCCTGCTCCCGGAAGGCGCTGGCCAGCGAGGGGACGGGCGAGGCGAGGTGGTGGTAGGGCACCACGCCGTCGGGGAGCGCCGCGATGGGCAGGCCGGTGAGCACCTCGAACTCCACCTCCGAGGTCCCGCCGCCGTACACCGGGCTCACCAGGCCCACCGTCCGCGCCCGGGAGCCGAGCGACCGCACGAAGGGCATCGGGTCCCGGCTCAGGCTCAGCCCGGGGAGCCGAGTCGGGTCCCACGCTGACTCGGCGAGGTAGAGGATCACGTCGCGGCTCGGAGCCTCGGGCCGGGATCCGGGAGAACCGACGGGCAGCGCGGAGGCGACCTCCTCGGGAGGCGGCCGAGACGGGCGCACGGCCAGCTCGGCGTTGAGCAGCAGCGGAAGGAGCACGCCGTTGCGCTGGACGTTGAGGCGCTGGTCCCAGGTGATGTTCTCCACGCCCAGGCCGGCGAGCGTCTTGGCGGCGAGCGGCGCAGAGCGGTAGAGGACCAGGCTCGCGAGGTACGCCAGGGCGACGGCGGCGACGCCCACCCGCGCCGCCGGACGCGCCGTCCGCCGCGGTCCGCGCACCGCCAGCCAGGCGACCCCCGCGAGGCAGGCCAGCGCCGCCACCGCCCCGGCCAGCCACTCCACGGGGCTCGCCACGGTGGGGAACAGTGAGAGGATCTGCCGAGCCTGCGACAGCTCCCACGGCAGAAGCGGGCGGTCCAGGAGCTGGACCTTGCGCACGTGGACGAAGGCGAGCGCGCCCGCCCCCAGCCCCACCAGCGCCAGCGCGAGAAGCCGCCGCAGGGTGAGCGCCTCGAGCAGCGCAATGAGCGCCGCCACGGCGAGGACGGTGAGCAGGAGCGGAGCAGCCGCGGCGCCATCGTTGGCGCTGGCGGGGAGTTGGTTGCCGCGCCGCACGGCCACCTCCACCCCGAGGACGACCAGGCCTCCGCCCAGCAGGACCGCGAGGGGGCCGAGAGCGCGACGCAGGGAGTGCCAGGGAGGGGAGGTCACGGAGACTCCGAAGGCCGGGTGATACCCGTCCGCGACGGCGTTGGCCAGCGTTGGGGACGGGAATTGGCACGCCGACCGCGAGCGCGAGTCCCCATCGTTCGTTGCCCAGTGGGCGATGGCACTGGACCGTTCAGGCACTGTGCTCCGTGCGAGCCTCCACAGCGCAGCGACGCACCGGGGGCCAGCCCCGGAGAGGCCTGGTAGCACCCAATGGCCGGCTGCTTCAGCTGCCGGTTCTTCGGCGCCGCTCTTGAGATCCGTTCCTCTGGCCCGCGAGGTTGCCTTCGCGAGAAGTCAGGCGGCCTTGGGGCCAGGGAGTCTCACTCGCCGTGCGGCAATCGGCCGCACCTTGACTGCGCTTTGCGACCTGTCATGAAGACGGACAGCGCCTGCGACGAAGGAACACCCGATGGCCAAGGTCCTCTGTCACCTCTGTGGTCGCGCCGATCCCGCCGCTTTCCCCGGCGATCGCTGCCCGGCGGACGACCGCGCGCTGGTCTCTGCCGAGGAGCACGAGGCGCATCCCGGCGACCCGTACCTGGGCCGCGTCGTCGGCGGCTACCCGCTGGTCGCGCTGCTGCGCCCCAGCTCCGTCGGGCCCACCTACCGGTCGTGGAAGGAGCCTGGCCGGCGCGACGTGGCGGTCAAGGTGCTGCGACCGATGGGCGAACCCGGTCCGCTCGGGGAGCGCCTGCGGCGGGTGATGCCAGTGGTTCACGGGCTCTCGCACCCGGCGCTGGTCCGCCCGCTCGACTACGGCGTCGAGTCCGACGGCGTGCTCTTCGTAGTCTCCGAGCTTGTCCCGGGACGGCCGCTGTCGGAGCTGGTCCAGGGCCAGCAGCCGGTCGAGCCTGCCCGCGCGGTGGCGCTGGTGTGCGAGCTGCTCGCGGCGCTGGCCGAGGCGCACGCCGCGGGACTCGTCCACGGGAACCTGAAGCCCGGGAACCTGTTGCTCCAGCCGGGCCCGGACGGCGGCGAGACGCTCCGGCTGCTCGAACTGGGGATCTCCGAGGTAGTGGACCCGCGCGAGCCCGCGCCGGGCGAGCAGCGCCGCGAGAGTCTGGGGACGCCGATGTACTTCGCGCCCGAGCAGGCCCAGCGCCTGCCCGCGACGCCTCGTAGCGACCTCTACTCGGTGGGCGTGATGCTCTACGAGCTGCTCACCGGCCGGCCGCCGTTCTTCGAGGGCGGCCCCGCGGAGATCGCCCAGGCCCACGTGACCTTGCCGCCGCCGGCCTTTCCCCAGTGGCTGGGCGTCCGGCTGGATCTGGAGAAGGTGGTCCGCCGTGCGCTGGCGAAGCCCGCGACGGAGCGCTTCGCCGACGCCGCGGAGATGGCCCGGGGGCTTTCGCGCACGTGCCCGGCCGCGCCCGCTGTCCACGACGACTCCAGCGTCACCCAGCCCTTGAGCGCAGACGAGGTCCCGAGACCGGTCGAGGTACCCAAGGCCAAGCCTGCGCCCGAGCCCCGCGGCTCGGCTGCGGAGCCGTCGCCGTCCGCGGTTGCCTCCGCTCCGACTCCGATCCCGACGCCGCGTCCCAAGCCGGTGCGCCCACCGCGGCTCTATGCCGGGAAGGTCGTGGGTGGACTCCTGGTCCTCACCGTCGTCGCGGTCGGGGCGCTGCTCGTCATCCGTTCCAGTCCGCCCGACGGCAGCATGCTGGACCTGGTGCGCACGGTCGCGACCGAGGACGAGGGAGGATTCCCGGCCATTGGCCCCGAGCTGCAGGCCCCCGCGCAGCCCGGGACGCCGGCGCGCAAGCCGCGCAAGGAGTTGCCGAAGGTCGTCGATGCGGGCGCCGTGGAGCCGCAGGCCTTGGACGTGGGCGTCCCTGAGGAACCCAAGCCTGCCGAACCGGCGCCGCCGCCCCAGCCGGAAACGATGCTCGCTGCGCCCGCGCGGCCCGACGGCTCGCTGCTGGTCTCCTGCGCGAACCGCTGCAAGGTCTACCTGGACGGCGGGCTGGTGGGGGAGTCGCCCAAGCGGCCCATCCCCCTGAGCGCGGGCGAGCACCTGCTGCGTGCGGTGAACCCGGAGACCGGCGAGGCCCAGGAGCAGACGGTGGTCATCCGCCCCGAGGAGCGGACTCGCGTGGTGCTCTCGCTCTGACTCAGTCAGTCGGGCTTCTTCTCCTTCAGCCGCGCCTCAAGCTGGTTGGTCTCGTGATCCAGCCGGTGGACCTCCTGAACCACGCGGTCCAGGTCCCGGAGCTCACGGTCGAGCCCGGTGGCCTCCTGCCTCACCGCCTTCCCTTCCGCGGAAGTGAAGAGACCGGGAGGGGACAGCTCCAGGGCGGGTCGTGGCGCTGGCGGCGGCAGGGGAGCGAGCTCGCCGGTGGGGATTCCTGCGGCGACCAGCGCCGCCACTGCCTTCTCCCGGCGGCGCTTCGAGTCGTCGAGCACTACCCCGAGCCTTCGCATGATCCCTCCGCGGTGAGGCGAGACGGGCGAAGCGTAGTCCGCTCCCAAGGCGCTCCGCGTACGTATCCGGGCGCCCGATCGGCATAGGGGGTGACGGGGCAGTCGTCCCGTCATCCCCCTGCCAC
>CAZAIE010000291.1:0-7869 GCA_964485035.1 uncultured Myxococcaceae bacterium
CCGGGAGGCGCGTCGCACCTTCCGCATCCTGGGTGGACTCGAAGGCTGAATGGCGGTCGGTCTCGTGGCCTGCCTGGCCTCAACGGCCGGCGGTGTTCACGGGACCTCGAAGATGCGCACGCCCTCGCCGCGGTAGGTCTCGGTCAGCCCCAGCACGCGCTCGGCGCAGGCGTTGCCCTCGTACCCGGTGACCACGAAGCGGACGTTCAGGGCGCGCAGCGCGGCCCGTCCTTCGTCGCGGCCGATGGCGCAGTCCCGCTCGCCTTGGGAGAAGGTCGCGCGCAGGCCGGGCTGGCCGTCGGGCGTGCGCAGCGCGTCGGCGGGGATGATCTGCCGCGGCTGGCCGGGCCCTTCCCACCAGAGCTTCACGCCGGCCTCGCCGCCCCCCTGCTCGAACCTCAGCCGGAGCGTGTGTGGCCCGGGCTCGAGGACGACCTCGGCGGTGCGGTCCTGCATGGGGTGCGCGCCGCCGTTGTCCACCACCTGCCGCCCATCGAGCTCCAGCCAGGAGCCGTCGTCGCTGGTGGTGGTGAAGCGCCACTTGCCCGCGCGCGGGACGAGGACGCTGCCGGTCCACTCGGCGACGTAGCCGTCCGGTCGCAGCCGGGGGTCGGGTGAGCCGTTGCCCCAGAAGAAGTCCACCGTCGCGTCGGTGCGCTCGACCACCGGCCGGACGCGGAAGGTCCCCGGCCGCCGCAGGGCCTGCACCGCGGGCTGGCCCCAGTACCACTGCTCGAGGCGCGTGGGGACGCGGGTGAGGTTGCCGCCGGTCATCGGCTTCCGGTGCACGGCCGCGTGGAACATCATCCGGTAGTCGTCGGTGAGGTCCAGGACCGCGAACGGGCGTGGGTCGCGTCCCCACTCGAGCATCGGCCGCGGCGCCTCGGCGGCGGTGAGGATGAAGCCGCGGGGGAAGTACTCGGCCAGCGTGAGCGCGGCGGGGACCAGGACCACCAGCGCCGCGACGGCGGGGCGACGCACGCGCTGGCGCAGCGCCGCGAGGCCGAGGGCTCCTGCGACCAACAGCCCCAGGTACATCACGTAGCCCAGCCGCACCGGCACGCCCATGAACTCGATCTGCGGGAGGACGCGCTCGAGCAGCGCGTAGGGCATCGGGACGTCCTTCACCGCCCCGCCGATGCGCAGCCGGGGACCCAGCGCGAGCAGCGCGCCGAGCAGTCCCGCGAGGCCCCACGCCCGTGCGAGCCCGCCGCCGAGGACCATGCCCAGGACCGCAGAGGCGAGCACCGCGTAGCCGACGTAGAGCGCGGTCTCGGCGGCGTTGCCGCTCCAGTGGTGCGCGTGTCCTCCGAACCACGAGGACCAGCCCTGCGCGAGGTTGGGGAGGAAGAAGGCCTGCAGATCGCCGGAGAAGCGGATGGGATCGTGCGCGCCGGCCACGGGCTCGCGGGCGCGGTTCACGAGGATGGCGACGAGCAGCGGTCCGGCGAGGGCGAGGTAGCTCGCGGCCAGGGCGAAGGCGTGCTTCACGAAGGCGCGGGTGAAGAAGGTCGGGCGCAGGCGGATCGCCGCGTCGCCGAAGAGCACCGCCGTGGCCACCAGGGCGTAGAGGAGGTGGTACCAGCTCGCGAGCGAGGCCAGCGCCAGGAACACCCCGCCGAGCACCGCGTCGCGCAGGCGGGCCCGGCCGTGGAGCATGCGGTGCAGGTAGAGGAAGTAGAGCGGCAGCCAGCCCATGGAGACCAGGTGCTGGTGTCCCTGGACGTGGGCCAGGTGGTACGGCGTGGCGGTGAAGAGCACGCCCGCGCAGACGGCCACGAGGCCATCGGAGGTGAGCTCCTTCACCAGCCGGTAGAGGCCGTAGGCGGTGAGCCAGAAGGCGAAGAGGACGCCCGCGTTGTAGACCCCGAACGGCGGCAGCACCCACCAGAGCGGCACGGTGAGCACGGCCGTGGGGATGTCGAAGGTCTGGAAGACCAGCGAGGCGCCCTCGGGGTGGAAGACGCGGTCGGTGTGGAAGGGGTTGGAGAGACTGGTGAGCGCGTCGGCCATCCAGCGCCAGGACCAGAGCGTCTGAAATGGATCGCCGGGGTCGCCGCCCAGGCGCGTGGTGAAGTGCGCGCACATGGGCCAGGTGAGGGCGATCGCCGCGAGGAGGAACACGACCACGGCCACGAGCTCGGGCAGCAGCGGGCGCAGGCGGCGGGCGAGTCGGGTGGTCCAGGGCTCCATGGGCGCCGAAGACCTAGGCCGAAACGCCCGGGGATGTCGAGCACCCGGGAGCAACGGGCTTCCGTGCAGGGCTCGTGACGAACGTCACAGGGCAGTCTGGACGAACGTCTCCCCGGCGCTCGGAAAACGACGAAAAGGCCTGGGAAGGGGCCTGGAAGGCCCACCCTGAGGTCGAGGTAGGGGGGGCGCTATTGTAATAGGCCTGGGCTGGCGAGAGGTCCTCTGGCGGCCACCTTGGAGCCCTGGAGGGCTTCTCCGGGCAATCTGTAACATGCTGAATCTAGGGATATTTCCGGACACCTGGCACCACTTCCCCGGGCTGCCGCCCGTGGCCGCACATGTGCCAGGCCCCAGAAAGCCACAGCAATTTCGGCAGGTTACAACAGAGACCAGGCCTAGAGCCGCATCCCTTTGGAATCACTGGTCTTTATGTAGACCTGGCGCCACCGTGGCTCCTTGCTTGGCCAACGCGCGATCGAGTTCGTCGAGGAGCGCCGCGAACGCCTTCTCGACATCCGAGTCCTTGGTCAGCGGCAGGTACAAGCGCACGTGCTGGCGGATCTGCGCGCAGGTGATCGCAGGCTCTGTCGGCGTGTACGCCGTCGGCAGGCTCACGCCGCTGCACGGGTTCACGTAGACGATGGGCCGTCCATCGGTGCCAGGGGCGGACCACCAGAGGCCGATGTCGAGCCTGACGACCGTCTCACCGAGAGTGCCGGTCAAGACCCCACTCGACCAGCAGTCGAGTTCCCTTCCCCCCAACTCGGGCGCAACCTTGCCGTTGAGACTGAGGCCGCAGCCCCAGTGCAGCCGCCGGAGCGCCGCCTCGACCTGCTCGACCATGATCTGGTTGAAGTAGTGGAGCGCTCGGTACGCCTCGGGGAACTTCTCGATCCCCTCGCGTAGGAAGGCTGCCTCAGTCGAGCCCATCGCGTGCCTCCTTCATGATCGCAGTCGCCGTCTTGAGACAGGTGGCCTCGGGCTTGTCGAGGTCGAGAAGCCGTTGTTCGACTACGCCGACGAAGGTCCAGGCCCAGACGCGCCAAGCGGTGGTCTCTGCTGCGCGCGACCACAGGACCCGCCGGAGCGCTTCAGCGACCTGCCGCCAGTCGATCGCATGCACGCGGATGCCCGGGTACTTGGGCGCCTCCTGGTCCGCAACCTCGCCCCAGGCCCGGAGGTCACTGGGAGGCAACAGGATGCAGTGCGTCCAAGTCAGCGTGCGGTCTCGGTCCATGAGCAACTTCGAAGTGGGAAAGGTCTTGGCGAAGGCCTGGTCGCCGACCTTCACCTCGACGTGCGTGCGGAGGCGACCACCGGACCATGCGACGACCAGGTCGGCACGCCGGTCCCCGACCGGCTCTTCGCGGGAGACCTGGGGCGCGGCGAAGTTGGCGACTGCAGGCCCGATGGCCGACGAGAGGAGGAAGCGGGCGAACGCCCCGCTGGCGGACGTGGCGAGCAGGTGCTGGAGCCAGTCCGACCAGTCCTCCTCGCGGCTCGTGCGCAGGGGCCTGAACCCTCGCCACCGATACTGCGAGGGATCGCCCCCGATGTCCGCGAGGCGCGCGTTCCAGGCCCTGCGCTCGGCTTCCAGCTCGGACTGCTGCTGCCGGGATGCGGCGTTCCGGAGCTCGAGAAGAGAGTCGAGGGCAGACCACGACACAGAACGTGTGCGGACGTTGAAGGTCGTGAGGAAGTCCCAGGTCGGGAGGATGGCGACGGACGTTGGCAAGTTTCCTCGGGTGTAGCGCCTGGCCGTAGCCGGCGCGCGCCGTCGCTGAAGCTATCAGTTTCGCTGCGTCGCTCGGCGGGGCCTGCCTTCAGTCCCCGGTGCAGTGGTCTGCCCGCGCAGGGCGGATCGCGGTCCTGGAGCTGGCATTCGCGGACGCCCTTCGTTCCCAGCCCTCGATGCTGCGGTGCCAGGCCCGAGCCATCCAGAAGGCCTGGCACCACTGCGATCCCTACTCCGCCGTGCAGAACCCGTAGCCATCTCCCGCATCGACGCAGCTGTCGCTCCCCGTGCACGGCCCGCCGCTGGTCTGCTCCGGGTCGCAGTACCAGGTGCACTCGTCGCCGTCCGTTCCCCCGTAGCACGTCATGCCCTTGATGCAGTCCGTGTCCTCGTCGCACTTCTGTCCATAGGTCTTGGTCCCGGGCGCCCGGCAGACGTATGTCTCCAGGTCCCAGTCGTACACACAGGCCTTGGACGCCTCGGCGCAGTCCTGCTCCACGGGGTTGCAGGTGGGCTCGCCGCACGCGCCCAGCCCCTCGAGCGTCCCGCTGCTGGTGGTCAGCTGCCCGCAGACCTGCGGAGCCGTGCACGGGTCGGGGCTCGCCCCGGGGCTGCAGGCCTTCAGGCAGACGTACGCGCCCTGCTCCTCCAGGCACATCGCGCCCTTGACGCAGTCCGCGTCCGACTCGCACTCCGCGCCCAGCGCCACCGTCCCCGCCGCAAGACACGTGCCGCGCGTGCCCTCGTAAACCGGATAGCAGGCCTCGGTGCCCGCGCACCCCTGCGCCAGCATGTCGCACTCGATGGCGCAGAACCCGGTGCCATCGCCGTACGGCAGGCACGTCTTGCCTCCGGTGCAGGTGTTCGCCGCCGCCGGGTCGCAGTACGGCGTGCACTTGTCCCCCGGCGCGCAGGTCCCTCCCTGCGTGCAGTCCAGGTCTGCGGTGCAGGCGGCGCCGGTAGCCCCGGTCCCCGCCGTCTTGCAGACGTTCGCCTCCTCCGACCAGTCCCAGTAGCAGCCCTCGCCCGCTTGGCACCCGGTCTGCGCCACGGGATCGCAGCCGGTCGCCAGCGCCACGCACGCTCCAGCGCTGCAGGTCTCGGTTGCGTCGTCGCAGCAGCCGCTGCCGCAGGCCGTCTCGCCCGTGCCACAGGTGGCGTTCGCCACGCACTGTTTCGCCGCGCTGCAGGTCTCGTTCGCGCCGCAGGTGCCGCACGACTTGCCGCAGGCGTCGGTCCCGCACTTCCAGGCGCCACAGCCGCACGCGACGCAGGCGCCGCTCACACACGCCTCGGTGCTGCTGCAGCACGAGGCGCCGCAGGCGGTTCCGCCCGTGCAGGAACTCCCGGCGTCGGGCTGCATCGTCGAGCCAGCGTCGGCGGGAGTGGTGGAGGATCCTCCGCTGCAGGCGGATAGGGAAAGGGCCAGGACGGCCGCAAGACTGCGCATGATCTGCA
Organism: uncultured Myxococcaceae bacterium; assembly: GCA_964485035.1. Lineage (GTDB taxonomy): Bacteria > Myxococcota > Myxococcia > Myxococcales > UBA5297 > CAZAIE01. Next base: position 5,387 of record CAZAIE010000291.1, read on the forward strand.
TGACTGCCCTCGAGGTTGAAGCCGCTGCCCCGAGAACAGACACGCCCCGACGCCGGGTGATTGCCTCCCGGCCCGTCCGCGCTCACATCGTCTTCTGCACCTCGGCGAGCGCGCCCTCGACCAGCGCCTGGATCTCCTTCACCCGCGCCTCGGTGGTCGCCTCGAAGCGCAGCACCAGGATCGGCTGGGTGTTCGACGAGCGCACCAGCCCCCAGCCGTCGGGGAACACCACGCGCACGCCGTCCACGTCGATGACCTGGAACCCGCGGTCCTTGAAGTACTGGACCGTCCGGCGCACCAGCTCGAACTTCTTCTCCTCCACCGTGTCGTAGCGCAGCTCGGGCGTGGCGAAGGTCCGCGGCACGTCGGCGAGCAACTCCGAGAGCTTGCGGTCGGTGCGGGTGAGGATCTCCAGCAGGCGCGCCGAGGAGTACACCGCGTCGTCGAAGCCGTAGTACCGGTGCCGCCAGAAGATGTGGCCGCTCATCTCGCCGGCGAGGAGCGCGCCCTCCTCCTTCATCTTGGCCTTGATGAGGCTGTGCCCCGCCTTCCACATGATCGGCCGGCCCCCTGCCTTGGCGATCTCGTCGAACATGCGCATCGAGCACTTCACCTCGCCCACGATGGCGGCGCCGGGCTCGACCTTGAGCAGCTCGCGCGCGAAGAGCAGCGTCAGCTCGTCGCCCCAGAGGATGCTGCCCTGCTCGTCCACCACGCCGATGCGGTCCGCGTCGCCGTCGTAGGCGATGCCCACGTCGGCCCTCTCGCGCTTCACCGCCGCGGCGAGGTCCTGCATGTTCTTCACGATGGTCGGGTCGGGGTGGTGGTTGGGAAAGCGGCCGTCCATCTCGCAGTAGAGCGGCACCACCTCGAAGCCCATCGAGCGGAAGAGCGGCACGGCCACCTGGCCGCCCACGCCGTTCCCGGCGTCGATCACCAGCTTGAGCCGCCGCGGCCCGAGCTCGATGTCCTGCTTCACGAAGGCCTGGTACGGGCCGACCACCTCCCACTGCTTCACGCTGCCCTGGCCGTGCTCGAACTTCCCGGACTCGATGAGCCGGCGCAGGTCCTGGATCTCCGGGCCGTGGAAGGTGGTCTTGCCCACGCCCACCTTGAAGCCGTTGTACTCGGCCGGGTTGTGACTCCCGGTGATCATCGCCAGCGCGTCGACGGGCAGCGTGTTCGCGGCGAAGTAGGTCAGCGGCGTCGGGACCACGCCGATGTCCAGGACGTCGCAGGCGGTCGCGGTGAGCCCCTTGGCGAGGCGCGCGAGGAAGCGCGTGGAGCTCTCGCGGCAGTCGCGGCCCACCACGATGCGCCGGCCGCCCTTGCGCCTCAGCGTGGTGCCCAGGCCGAGGCCCAGCTGCTCCACGACCTCCTCGGTCAGGTCCTTGTCCACCAGGCCACGGATGTCGTACTCGCGGAAGATCTGCGGGTTCATGCTCGGCTCCGGTGCGGGGAGTGAAGCGGCGGACAATACCCTCGTCCCGCTCACTCGCGGACGAGGTCGTGCACCAGGCCGTGCACCGTGACCGCCTGGGGCCTGCCGTCGGTGGGGAAGGTGAGCCGGACGCCCAGGAAGGAGCGCTCGGGGACGCTCAGCGTGAAGCGGGAGTTCGGACCACACCCGACCGAGGAGCCCCGCTTCCCGCCCTCGTTGTACTCGAACCGCGTCACCGGATGGACCAGGAGGGCAGCAACCATCGCTCCACCGAAGGCGGGGAGGGTGCACCCTCCGTGCTGGACGATCTGGATCTGCGTCCAGTCGGGGCCCCGGTCCTGGAGGGAGGAGTGCTCCAGGCATTCCGTTGCGGGTACCCGGCAGTCCGGCGCCGCGGCGACCCCCGGCAGCGGCACGTCCTTCGACTCGGGAAGCACCCACTCCAGGGCCATCGTCAGGGCCTTGGCCGCCGGGTCGAGGCGCAGCGTCCCCGCATCGGGAGGGAAGGGGCGCGCGCGCGGGTTGACGTAGGTGAAGTCCAGCCCGTCGGTGAGGCAGTTCGTGCCAGCCTTCCCCTCCTGGATCCGGACCCGGGGAGGCTCGAAGGTGATGACGGTCTCCGACTGGCGTGCCGCGGCCGGGTCGGTGGTGCTCTCGCGCACCTCGAGCGCCCCGGGCGCCGTCCATTGGTAGGTGATGCGCTTCCCGTGCCGGTGGCGGTCGTCGTAGGTGACCGAACGGACCACGAAGCGCTCGTCGACCGTGAGCGAGAAGCCACACCCGTCGTCGCAGATGCCGCGCCGGTCGCTTCCCGCGCTCCGGTAGCGACCGGGGACGGCGAGCCGGTGCTTCGCGGCGAAGCCGCGGACCTCGTCCACGCGACGCCGCTCTGGATCGACCGCGCGCGGGAGCACCTGGACGAGCGCCACCAGCCCCCCCAGACCAACGGCGCCCAGCGCCACCCCGCGCCACGGAATGCCCGCGGGTCGGGCGGCCGGCGGCCTCGGCCCACGCGACGACCTGCTCCACCAGCTCGGGGTTG
>CAZAIE010000292.1:0-7854 GCA_964485035.1 uncultured Myxococcaceae bacterium
CATGGTGGGCGACCCCGCGCTGCTCTTCCTGGACGAGCCGACCACCGGGCTCGACCCGCAGTCCCGGCGCCAGCTCTGGGACCTCGTGGCCGGGCTCCGCGCCGAGGGGCGCACGGTGTTGCTCACCACCCACTACATGGACGAGGCGGAGCGCCTCTGCGACCGGGTGGCCATCGTCGACCACGGCAAGGTCATCGCGGTGGACACGCCGCGCGCGCTCATCGCCCAGGTCGTGGGCCACGAGATCGTCGAGTTCGCCACCCCGGCGGCGCTGACCGAGGCCGAGCTCGGGACGCTGGCCGGCGTGCGCCAGGTGCGCCGCGCCGCCGACGGCTGGGCGCTGACGGTGGAGCGGGTGCACCTCTCGGTGCCGGCGCTGCTCGCCTTCCTCGAGGGACGGCAGGCGCCGCTGGACCGGCTCTCCACCCACTCCGCCACCCTCGAAGACGTCTTCGTCACCCTCACCGGACGCCACCTCCGTGACTAGGCACCCGCTGTACCTCCTCACCATCGGCCGGCTGCGGATGTCCTTCCGCGAGCCGAGCACCGTCTTCTGGTCCTTCGGCTTCCCCATCCTCCTCTCCATCGCGCTGGGCATCGCCTTCCGCAGCCAGCCTCCCGAGCCGGTGGTGGTGGTGGTGCAGGAAGGCCCCGGGGCGCAGGCGCTGCAGGACGTGCTCGCGCACACCGAGGGGGTGAGCGCGAGGCTGCTGCCGCCGGCCGAGGCGGAGGCCTCGCTGCGCACCTCCAAGACCACGCTGGTGGTCGTCCCCGGCGAGCCGCGCACCTACGCCTACGACCCCAAGCGGCCCGAGAGCCGGCTGGCGCGGGCGGTGGTGGACGACGCGCTGCAGCGCGCGGAGGGCCGGGTGGACCCCACCACCCCGCGCGACCGCCACGTCGAGGAGAAGGGGGCCCGCTACATCGACTTCCTGCTTCCCGGGCTCATCGGCTCCAACATCATGTCCGCGGGGCTGTGGGGCATCGGCTACGTCATCGTCGAGACCCGGACGCGCAAGCTCTTGAAGCGGATGATCTCCACGCCGATGCGGCGCAGCCACTTCCTGCTCTCCTTCGTGCTGATGCGCATGCTCTTCCTGGCCATCGAGCTGCCGGTGCTGCTGCTGTTCGCCTGGCTGGTGTTCGACGTGGGCGTGCAGGGCTCGCTGGCCGCGCTGCTCCTGCTGGTCACCCTGGGCGCCGCGGCCTTCTCGGGCATCTCCCTGCTCATTGCCTCCCGGGCGCGCAACACGGAGACCGTCACCGGGCTCATCAACGTGGTCTCCATGCCCATGTTCCTGCTCTCGGGCGTGTTCTTCTCCTACGAGCGCTTCCCCGAGGCGGTGCTGCCGGCGATCCGACTGCTCCCCTTGACCGCGCTGCTGGACGGGATGCGCCTGGTGATGAACCAGGGGGCGGGGTTCGCCGCGGTCGCGCCGCAGCTGGCGATCCTCGCGGCGACCGCGGCCCTGACCTTCGTCGTAGGATTGAAGGTATTCCGCTGGAGCTGAGGTCCACCGCATGCCCGACCCCACCCTCGCCGAACTGCAGCGCCGGCTGGACGAGCTGCGCGGGACCTTCGACGCCGCGGCCAGCGGCCTCGCCGTCCTCGACCGCGAGGGCCGGGTGCTGGACTGCAACGCCACCGCCTGGAAGGGGCTCGGGCTCTCCTCCCCCGACGAGATCCTGGGGCGCAGCGCGGTGGACCTGGTGGTGGAGAACCGCGAGGGTTGCATCGCGGCCCTGGCCGAGCTGCTCGCCGACGGCGCGACCGGAAAGTTCGAGTGCGCGGTGGAGTGGACCGGGCGGGCGCGCCGCCGGGTGGAGTGCGGCTTCTCCCTCGCGGGGAGCGGCCCCGACGCGCGGATCGTCTGCGTGATGTCCGACGTCGCCGCCCGGGCGCGGGTGAACGAGTCGCTGCGGCTGATGAACGCGATGGCCATCGACCTCGCCGCGGCGGCGCCCGGGACCGACCTCTACCCGCTGGTGACCCGCTGCGCGCTGCAGGCGCTGCACGCCCGCGCGGTGCTCACCGCGAGCTACGACCCGTCCTCGGCGGAGATGACCGTCCGGGCCCTCGAGGTCGCTCCCACGTTGGCGCCGCTGGTGGCGCAGGCGCTGGGTAGGCCGCTGGTGGGCCTCAAGGTGAAGCTCGAGCCGGCCTTCCTGAACCACATGAAGGCGTACGAGGTGGACGGGCCCATGCCGCTCGCCGACGTGGCCCTGGGCAACCTCAGCCCCGCCGCCGCCGAGGCGCTCACCCGGGCAGGGCTGGGCGCCTGCTACGGCCTCGCGCTGATGCACCGGGACGCGGTGCTGGGTGGGGCCATCGTGATGCTCGCGCCCGGGGAGCAGCAGAGCCGAGACCTGTTGCACCTCTTCGCCAACCTGGCCGCGGTGGCCCTGCAGCGCCAGCGCGCCGAGGAGGAGCGCTGGCGGCTGGAGTCGAGCCTGCTCCAGACCCAGAAGCTGGAGAGCATGGGCGTGCTCGCTGGGGGGGTGGCGCACGGCTTCAACAACCTGCTGGTGGGGATGCTGGCGCACGCGAACCTGGTCTCGCGCGAGCTGCCGCCCGGCTCCCCCGCACGCGAGTCCGTCCGGCAGATCGAGATCGCCGCGCGCGCGGCCGGCGACCTCTCCCGCCAGATGCTGGCCTACGCGGGCAAGGCCACGGTCACCCGCGAGCGCACCCAGCTGTCTGCGCTGGTGGAGGAGATGGCCCGCCTCCTGGAGATCTCGCTGTCGCGCAAGTGCATCCTCAAGTACCGCTTCGCCAACGAGCTGCCGCCGGTCGAGGTGGACCGCGCGCAGGTGCGGCAGGTGGTGCTGAACCTCATCGGCAACGCCTCCGAGGCCATCGGGGACGAGGTCGGGATGATCTCGCTATCCACGGGCACGCGCAGCTGCGACCGGGCGTTCCTCCACGAGTGGAGCCTGGGAGAGGACCTGCCCGCGGGCACCTACGTGTGGGTCGAGGTGGAGGACTCCGGCCACGGCATGCCGCCCGAGGTCCTCTCGCGGCTGTTCGACCCCTTCTTCAGCACCAAGCACCCGGGGCGCGGCCTGGGGCTCGCGGCGGTCCTGGGCATCGTGCGCAGCCAGCGCGGCGCCATCGAGGTGCGCAGCGAGCCGGGCAAGGGCAGCGCGTTCCGGGTCTACCTGCCGGCGGTGAAGGGGGACCTTGCGCCCAAGAACGGGCTCACCCCCACGGCGCTGCCCCGACCCCCGCCGCAGGACTGGAAGACCAAGGGCGTGGCGCTGGTCGCCGACGACGAGGCCATCGTGCGCGCCGCGGCCAAGGGCATCCTCTCGCGCATCGGCTTCAAGGTCCTGGTCTCCTCGGACGGGCAGGAGACGGTGGAGCAGTTCAAGGCCCACGCCGACGAGATCTCGCTGGTGCTGCTGGACGTGAACATGCCCCGCCTCAGCGGCGTGGACGCCCTGCGCGAGATCGTCGCGCTGCGCCCGAACGTGAAGGTCATCCTCTCCAGCGGCTACTCCGAGGAGGACGCGATGCGCATGGCCAAGGGCCTGCCCATCGCCGAGTTCGCGCAGAAGCCCTACGGCGTGGACGAGCTGATCGCCCTGGTGAAGAAGGTGGTCGAGCCGGAGTAGCGACCCCGCAACGACGAAGCCCGGCGCAGCGCGCCGGGCTCCGGTTCCTTCACGCTGCTCCCCTGCTACCGGATCTCGTCGCGGTTCTTCTCCGCGGGGACCACCGGGGGCGCAGCCACGCCGTTGCCGGCCTTGGGCTTCTCCTGCCCCCCGCCGTTGCCGCCGGAGCCTCCCGGCTTGGCGGCGGACTGCACCCGCAGCATGTCCAGCGGACGGGGCGAGAAGGCCTGCGTCGCCGCCGGCTTCCCGCGCATCCCGCGGCTCACGTTGTGCGCGAAGATCTCGATGCGGCTGATGACGTTCGGCGGGTAGGGGTTGCCGTCGTTCTCCAGCGAGATGACCGGGATGCCCCGCTCGCGCGACCAGGGCGCGTAGAGCGCCTCGATGAGCCGGCCGGGCAGGCAGGCGAAGGGCGCGATGATGGCCACCCCGTCCCAGCCGTGGTCCACCGCCGACGCGCCGGAGCAGGGCGAGAGCGTCGCCTCGCTCTCCAGCTCGGGGGTGGTGAACTCCTCGGCGCGGGACATGATGACCGCCATGTCCTCCTCGAGGTGCGGGATGAGCCGGCTCTTGGACAGCGCCTTGTGGATCTTGTGCTCCACGTACTTCTTCCAGAGCATCTCGATCTTCAGGACCGCGAGCTTGCGCGCGTCCTCGGAGACGAGCTTCTGGTGCAGCCTCATGCGGGAGAGGTTCTTCTTCAGCTTCCGCACCTGCTCGTAGTCGAGGTAGTGCACCCACTCCGCGAACCCGGCGATCTTGGGGACGATCTCGCGCTCGGTGAGCTGGTCCAGCAGCGGGTCCACCGAGAAGTCGTCGCGGCGCACGAAGATCTCGCCGACGATGAGCACCTTGCGCGCCTCGGAGAGCGGCTTCTTCACCGGGATGCGCGAGAGCCGGTCACCCCAGTCGTCCAGGTGCCGCGCCAGCTCGTCCGGCCCGATGGCCACCGCGGCGACCATCTCCTTGCCGATGACCTCCATGGTCTGCTTGGCGGCCTTGGGGTCCACCGCCAGCGCGCGCAGCGCGAGGTCGATGTCGCGCATGTAGTCGGCGAGCACGAACGCCCACCAGGCCCGCTTGTTGGCGTCGGCGCCCAGCTCGCTGTAGCTGTTGTCGCAGTTGAGCGAGAGGACGACCACGTTCTTGTAGCCCAGCTCCTGGAAGAGGTTCTGGTAGAAGATCGCGTACTGGCCGGTGCGGCAGGGGCCGGTCGTCAGCGGCATGAACAGCAGGTAGACCATGTTCGGGTCCACCTCGTTCTCCGCGAAGTACTCCAGGAACGCGCCCAGCACGAGCAGCGCCGGGATGCACTCCTTGCCCGAGGCGACCGCGCGGGCGCGCGCCGCGGTGGTCACGTCCGCCGGGCGCATCGCCACCGAGGGGATGCCGTTGGCCGCGGCGGTGCCCACCACCATGTCGGTCGCGAAGTTGCCCATCGCCGGCCAGAGCAGCTTCACCCGCGGGCTGCGGATGGGCACCCGCTCGCCGTTGCGGCGGTTCACCACGTACGCGTCCTTGCCCTCGATGCGCACGTCCCAGTCGCGCTCCACCATCATCGGGGTCTCCTTGACCTCCGCGCGGCGGTAGCCCTCGATGATGTCCAGGAACGCCTCGATGCGCGTGTCCACGCCGGCGTCCGCGGTGTGCGAGTCCAGCTCCAGCACCAGGAAGGGCTTGGTGTTCGAGACCCAGCGCAGGTAGTGGAGGATGAAGCTGTCGGGGGCGCAGCTGAAGTTGGTGACGTAGCAGGCGAAGAGGTTCTTCTCCCACTTCACGACGGTCGCGGCCTTGAGGTCCTGCTGGCCGTAGTACCAGTACATGTTCGGGAAGATGGCCTCGTCCTGCACCGGCATGAAGTCGTAGGGCACCACCGTGTAGCCGCGGGTGGTGAACTTGCGCGGGATGCCCATGTTCGCGTCGTCGGCGAACGCGTTGTAGGGCCGGCCCAGCATCACGATCACCGGGCGGTCGGCCTTGCGCGCGTCCTGGAGGATCTGCGCGCCCAGCTTGCGGCCCTCGCGGTAGCACGACTCCTGCCGCTCCACCGCCAGGCTGTAGGCCCGCTCCGCCGTGGCGCGGTCGAAGCCCATCTGCGAGGCGGCCTCGAGCAGCGGCTCCTTGCCCTTCTCGAAGCCGTCGGCGAAGTCCACCAGCGGCCGCAGGATCTTGCGGTCGGGGATGTTGAAGGCGGTGCGCAGGTAGTACGGCTCGCCCTGCATGATGGGGCACAGGCACGCCTGCGCGTCCTTCTCGTAGGACGGCATCGCCTTGAAGTGCGGCAGGAAGTAGAAGTCCGCGTCCGTCTTGATCATCGTCGCGGTCATCGCGTGGGCGATCTCCGCGGGGAAGCAGAAGCTCGACTCGCAGCGCGCGGCGCCCTTCTCGTCCATCTGGTCCACCATCTGGACCCGCGCGCCGAGGGCGTGGAAGAAGTTCGCGTACAGCGGCCAGAGCGAGTGCACGCTGAACGCCAGCGGCACCGCCACGCTCACCGAGCCCCGCGCCAGCTCCTCGGCGGAGGGCGCGTACTTCTCGAAGTAGAGCTGCCGGCGCACCTCGATGAAGTCGGTGGTCTGGCTGGTGTCCACCGGCTTGCGGCGCAGGTTCGCGTACTTGTTGCAGCGCCCGCCGAAGTGGTACTTCGCCCCGTTCACCTCGAGGATGCGGATGGGGCAGAAGTTGTCGCACGCCTTGCAGCGGTACTCCTTCCCGTAGACGATCTCGCGGTCGATGAGCTCGTCGAGCGTGTAGCGCTTCTCGTCCAGCGCGCCCTCGGCCTTCTTCTGCAGCGCCAGCAGGCCCACGCCGAAGCAGCCCATCAGCTCGGGGTCCGGCGGGACGATGACCTTCTTGCCCAACAGCAGCGCGAAGGCGAGCGGGACGGCCGGGTTCTTGGCCACGCCGCCCTGCAGCACGATGTGCTCGCCGATGCGGCGGTTGCCCACCACGCGGTTCAGGTAGTTGGAGACGATGGAGAGGATGAGGCCGGCGGTGATGTCCGGCTTGGTCGCCCCCTGCTGGATGGCCTTGCGGATGTCGGAGTTGATGAACGCCGAGCAGTGCTCGCCGAACTTGAGGGGGCTCTGGGCCTTCAGCGCCACCGGCCCGATGTCCTCGGCCTTGTGGATGTCCAGGTCGCCAGCGGCCGACTCCTCGAGGAAGCTGCCGGTGCCGGCGCTGCAGGCCTCGTTCATCGCGTAGTCGACCGGCACGCGGTTGCGCAGGTGGACGTACTTCGCGTCCTGCCCGCCGATCTCGAAGAGGGTGTCGATGTCCTTGTCGTAGAAGGTGGTGCCGACGGTGTGCGCGATGATCTCGTTGTAGATGCCGGGGGTCTGGCAGAACACGCCCAACAGCTCGCGCGACGACCCGGTGGTGGCCACCAGGCGGATGTCCACGGCTGCGTCGGGGCCCAGCGCCGCGCGGGCCTGCTCGCGGACGACCTTCAGGCAGTTCTTCAGCGCCGCGACCGGGTCGCCCAGGGTGCGCCCGTAGTGGCTGGCCACGACCTCGCGGGTCTCGGCGTCGACGAGCGCCACCTTGGTGGTGGTCGAGCCGCCGTCCACGCCCAGCACGTAGGCGCGCCCCTTCTGGAACTTGCCGCGCCGCGAGGGCACGAAGGTGACGTTGGCCTGGGCCTCGGTGAGCGGGCGCTCGCGGGCGTAGACGATGGTCCCGCCGCCGAGGAGGTCGGCCTCCGCCGGGAGCGGCTCGCCCTTCTCGCTGGCCATGTGCGCGGCGCCGAAGGCCTCGAGGTAGCTGGCCTGCTCGGGGACCACGAACTCCACGTCCGGCAGCCCGGCGCGGACGAACTCCACCAGGCGCGGGTTCCGGGTGGCGCCGCCGACCAGCAGCACGCGGCCCTGCTCGACCCGGGCCTTGGCCAAAAACTCCAGCACCTTCTTGGACATCACGTTCGAGAGGGAGAGGACGATGTCGTACTTGTTGGCCTCGCCCTTGTTCAGCTTGTGGGTGCAGTCGCTCTTCATGAACACCGAGCAGCGCGAGGACAGGCCGCACACCCGGGCCGAGGCGGTCTCGGGCAGCAGCACCGAGTCCAGCTTCAGGTTCATGCGCTTGAGCTGCTGGGCGAAGAACTCGCCGGTGCCCGAGGCGCACTTGTTGCCCGCGTAGGTGGAGACGATGTGGCGGTGCGCGTCGACGGTGTAGACCACCAGGTCCTCGCCGCCCACCGAGACCACCGCGCCGACGTCGACCCCCAGCACCTGCAGCGCG
>CAZAIE010000293.1:0-7852 GCA_964485035.1 uncultured Myxococcaceae bacterium
GTCGTCGGAGACGCGCGGACGCGAGTACGAGGGGCAGGGCCGGGTCCGGGCCATCCACGTGGACGACGCCCGCGCCTGGGCCGAGGTGGTGGGCACCGACGAGGCGATCTACGAGGCCTCGCTCCAGCTCGAGCCCTCGCCGGCCCGCTCGGCGTGCACCTGCGCCGCCTGGGGCTCCTGGGACGACCACTGCAAGCACGTCGCTGCCCTGGCCTACGCCCTCGAGAAGGCCGTGCGCGGCGACCGCGTGCGCAGCCTGCTCACCCGCGTCGTTGCCCCGCCGCCAGCTTCGGCCGCCCGCCCCGCCGACGGCTCCGAGCCGGGGGAGCTGCGCGAGTGGCTGGGCCTGCCCACCGAGGTCCACCCCTTCGTCTACGACCTCACCCCCACCCACGGCGGGCTCGCGCTGGGCATCCTGCGCGGCGACCGGCCTCGCCCCGGTGAGCGCTGGGTGCAGGTGGGGCCCTACCTGCGCGGCCGGGGGCTGGAGCCCGCGGACCGCAAGATCTTCGCGGCCCTGGAGGCCGTCCCCCGCGACCCGGAGGGCCGCTACCGGCTCCCCGCGGCCAGCGCTGGCGGGTTGCTGGAGGGGCTCAAGGACCGCCAGGTCGTCAGCGGCGACAAGCGCCTCTCCTTCGCTCCCTACCCGGCACACCTCTTCGGCGACCTGGCCCTCGACGAGCGCAGCCGCTCCGTGACGCTGCGCCTGCGGCTCGCGGACGGCACGCTGGCCACGCTCGAGTCGGTGCGCTTCCTCACCGAGACCCCGGTGTGGGCGCTCCACGACGAGGTCCTGCACCGGGTGGAGACCCCCGCCCCGCTGGAGCGGCTGGACCACTGGCGAGGCCACGCCTCGTTCAAGGTGCCCCGCGAGGCGTCTGGGGCCGTGGAGCTGGCGCTGGCCGGACTGCGCCGGCTGGGGGTGGTGCTGGAGGCGGCCGCGGAGATCGCCCCGACGCCGCCGGTCTTCGTGCTCACCCTCGACGGGGACGCGGAGGCGGTGCGGGCCCTGCTGGCGGTCCGCTACGGCGATGTCGAGCTGCCCCTCACCGTGGCCGGCGCCTCGACGCACATCACCTCCGACGGCCGGCTCTTGCGACGCGACGTCGCCACCGAGCGCCTCTCCCTCGAGCGGGTGCACGAGGCGGGGCTGGGCAATGGCGGCGGCGGGGCCTTCGTCGCCCGCGGCGACCGCGCGGTGGAGTTCTGGACCCGGGGCATCGCCACCCTGCCCACCGACTGGCTCCTGTACGGCGCCAAGCCCAAGGAGGCGGTGAAGGTCCGCGCGCTGGCCCCGCGGGTGAGCCTGACTCAGGCCAAGACCGGGTGGTTCAGCCTGGAGGTGGCCTTCGCCGCCGACGACCAGTCCATCGACCTCTCCCGGCTGCGCCCGCTGCTGGCCACCGGGCGCCGGTACGTGCCGCTCTCCGACGGCTCGGTGGGCGAGCTGCCCCGGGAGATCGCCGAGTACGTGAAGGGCCTGCTCGAGGAGACCGGCGCCGAGCCCGAGGGCGCGCAGGTGGAGCTGGCGCCGTTCGAGGCCGGGGAGGTCGAGCGGCTGGTGGCGCTGGTGCCCGACGCGCGGGTCGCCCCCGACGCCCGGCGCTTCCTCGCCGCGCTGCGCGACTTCCACGGCATCGACGAGGTGCCCGTGCCCGCGGGGCTGAAGGCCGACCTGCGCCCCTACCAGCGCAAGGGCCTGGACTGGCTGCTCTTCCTGCACCGCCACGGGATGAGCGGGGTCCTTGCCGACGACATGGGTCTGGGCAAGACCGTCCAGGCGCTGGCCCTGCTCCAGCACCTGAAGGAGGCCGAGGGGCGCAAGCCCAGCCTCATCGTCTCGCCCACCTCGGTGCTGCCCAACTGGCAGCGCGAGGCCGAGCGCTTCACCCCGGGGCTGAAGGTGGTGGTCTACGACGGCCCGGAGCGGGACAAGAAGCGGCCCGGGTTCGCGCAGGCCGACCTGGTGCTCACCTCCTACGCGCTGCTGCGCCGCGACGCCGAGGCGCTGCGCAAGCCCCGCTTCCGCTACGTCATCCTCGACGAGGCGCAGCACGTGAAGAACCCCGCCTCGTTGGGGGCGCGGGCGGCGCGGGCGCTGAACGCGGAGAAGCGGCTGGTCCTCAGCGGCACCCCGCTGGAGAACCGTCTCAGCGACCTGTGGTCGCTCTTCCACTTCCTCATGCCCGGCTTCCTCGGCTCGGAGGCGCAGTTCCGCACCCGCTATGCCCGGCCCATCGAGGTGGACGGCGCCTCCGGGGTGCGCGACCGGCTCAAGCGCCGCGTCCACCCGTTCATCCTCCGGCGCCTGAAGGACGAGGTGGCCAAGGACCTGCCGCCGCGCACGGAGACGCTGCTGCCGGTGGACTTCGGGCCGGGGCAGCAGGCGCTCTACCGCGAGATGCTGCTCACCGCGCGCGACCGGGTCTCCAGCATCATCGAGCAGCTGGGGTTCAAGAAGGCCCGCATCAGCGTGCTCACCGAGCTGTTGCGCCTGCGGCAGGTGTGCTGCGACCCGCGGCTGCTCAAGCTGCCCCCGGGGACGCGCCTGCCGCCGTCGTCGAAGCTGGAGGCCTTCGCCGAGCTGGTGCGCGACATCCTGGGCGAGGGGCACCGGGCGCTGGTCTTCAGCCAGTTCACCGAGCTGCTCGGCTACCTCACCGCCTGGGCCGACGAGGAGGGGCTGCGCTACGAGTACCTGGACGGCGAGACCCCGTCGCACGAGCGCCAGGAGCGCATCGACCGCTTCAACTCCCAGGACGGCGCGCCGCTGTTCTTCCTCTCGCTGAAGGCGGGCGGGACCGGGCTGAACCTCACCGCCGCCGACTACGTCATCCACTTCGACCCCTGGTGGAACCCCGCCGCCGAGCAGCAGGCCATCGACCGCGTGCACCGCATCGGCCAGACCAAGCCGGTGTTCAGCTACAAGCTCATCGCCCGGGGCACGGTGGAGGAGAAGATGCTGGCGATGCAGGACCGCAAGCGCGGCCTCGCCGCGGGCGTGCTCGGCAGCGACGACGCCATGGGCAAGCTGCTGACCGAGAAGGACGTGCGGGACCTGTTCACCTGAGGAGGCGGGCATGCGCAGTGTGATCGGCCCCTGGCTGGGCCTGCTGCTCGCGGCGTGCGCGGGGGGCCGCGCCTCGGCGCCGCCTCCGGAAAAGCCTGCCCCGGCGCGCCTCGAACTGCGCGAGGTCCGGTTGCAGGCCAAGGACGCCGACGCCTTCCTCGCGCCGGGCGACTTCCTCTTCCGCTACGCCGGCCCGGACGACCCGCTCCTCGACGCCCTCACCGGCGCGGTGATCCGCGGGGGCCAGTCGGCCATCGAGCGCGTGGGCGAGAAGATCCGCGAGGAGCGGCGGCGCTTCGTCCGGGGCGACGCGGAGCTCTCCCGGGCGCTGGAGAAGGGCGACCCCAACGCCGTGCACGTCGCCATCTACCTGGGGCGCGGGGAGAACGCCGAGGCCTTCGGGACCACGCCCACGGACGCGGCGGTGGGCGTCTGGCCGCTGTTCGCCCCGGCGCGGCGGGGCAGCGGCTGGCGCGTGTTCCGTCACAACTCCTCTCGCGCACGGCGGCCTGGGGAGACCGGGCACGGGCGTCGGCCCGCGACTTCGCCCTCGCGGCCGACCACCCCGGAGGCCCGCCCGCCTACCCGGACATGTTCTGCAGCCAGTTCGCGATGGCGGTGCTGCAGGCCGCTGCCTCGCGGACGCTCCTGAACTCCGCCATTCCCACCGACGCCCAGCTCGACTCGCTGCCCCGGGAGGCCCGGCTCGACGCCCTCGCCAGCCCGCTGCGGGTCTACTCCGAGTGGCAGGAGAGCGGGGCGTTCCAGCTCCTCGGCCACGTGGTGGTGGAGTAGCTCACCCCAGCCGGAAGCGCTGGGCCAGCTCGCGCAGCTTCGCCGCCTCGCCCGCCAGCTCCCGCGCCGCCGAGGCGGTCTCCTCTGCCGAGGCGGTGTTCGCCTGCGTCACCTGGTCGATCTGGCTGAGCCCCTGGCCCACCTGCGCCACCGCCTGGGCCTGCTCGCTCGCAGCCTGGGCGATGCCCTGCATCTGCGCCGCGGAGTCGGCGATGCGCCGCCCGATGTCCGCCAGCGCGGCCCCGGTCTCGGTGGCGGCCTTCTCTCCCGCCTGGACGCGCGCCGCGGCCTGCTCGATGAGCCCGGCCGTCTCCTGGGCGGCAGACGCGCTGCGACCCGCGAGCGCCCGGACCTCCTCGGCGACCACCGCGAAGCCCTTTCCGTGCTTGCCGGCCCGCGCCGCCTCCACCGCGGCGTTGAGCGCGAGGAGGTTGGTCTGGAAGGCGATGTCGTCGATGACCTTGTTGATGCGGGCGATCTCCTTGCTCGCGCTCGCGATGCCGGTCATCGCCTTCTGCAGCTCGGCCATGCGCTCGACCCCGGCGCGCGCTGCGGCGTTGGCCTCCTGGGCCCCGGTCCCGGCGGTCTGGGCCTGCCCGGCCGTGTCCTGCGCGCGCTTGTTGATCTCCACCATCGACGCGGTGATCTCCTCCAGCGAGGCGGCGCTCTCGGTCGCCCCCTGGCTCAGCGCATTGGCGGCGTCGGCGATCTGCGAGGTGCCGTCGTTCACGTGCTGGCTGGCCTCCTGCATCCGGCCCACGGTGTCCTGCAGCGCCGCGGTCATGTCGCGCAGTGCGCGGCCGAGCACGTCGTGGTCGGAGAGGGGGACCACCTCGTGGGAGAGGTCGCCGCTGGCGATGGCCTTGGCGAGCTGGGCCCGGTCGCGGGCCGCACCCACCGCCCCGCGCATCGCCTCGGCGACCCGCGCCACCTCGTCGGTCCCCTGGTGGGTGGGCTCCTCGTCGGTGCGCCCCGCCTGCAGCGCCTCCGCCGCGTGGGCCACTTCGGAGAGCGGCCGGGCGATGCCGCGGACGATGGACAGGGTGAGCGGGGTGAGCACCAGGAGCGCGTACAGGCCGGTGACCAGGAGCAGGAGCCACAGCACCCGCCGCTGCTCCGCCTCCATCGCCGCGGCCGAGGCGGCCACCTCGGCGTCCACGTCGTCGACGTAGACCCCGGTGCCGATCCACATGTCCGTTCCGGGGATGGCCGCGGCGTAGCTGCGCTTCGGGAGCGGGGGCTCGTTGGCTGCCTTGGGGAAGCGGTAGGTCACGAAGGCGCCCCCGGAGGCTGCTGCCCGAGCCAGCTCGACCACATAGGGGATTCCGTCGGCGTCCTTGCGGTCGCGCAGGTCCTGGCCGGTGAGCGCGGCGTTGATGGGGACGGTCACCACGGTGGTGCCTCGGTAGATGAAGTAGTAGCCGGACTGGTCGGGGAAGAAGCGCAGCGGGGCGACCGCCTGGCGCAAGGCCTCGTCCCGCGCTGCGCCCTCGAGGGTCTTGGCCTGCCGGCCCAGCTCGGCGGCCATGACGTCCACCGCGGTCTTCAGCGTGCGGTCGTGGCCGGACCGGAGCTTCTTCTCCAGCTCGCTGAGGTTCGACGCCGCGACCCGCCGCCGGCCCTGCTCGGAGATGCCGAGGGCGATGAGCGCGGTGGCGCCCACCAGCGCGATGAGCAGCCAGAGCCGCGTGCGGATCTTCAGATTGGCGAGCATGGAGACCTCCCCGTGTTGGAGGGGTTGATAACGCTCCGGTCGTCCTGCCGCTCGGGCCTGGGGCTCAAGCCGCCCAGCGGACGAGGCGGGCGAGCCCCAGCGGCCGGTGGTCGAAGACCAGGACGTAGAGCGCGAGAGCCAGCCAGGCGAGGTCGCGCACCACCGTCCTCCAGGAGATGGGGTCCTCGGCGGCGCCCTGCGAGGCGAAGCACCCGCAGGACATCTGCTGGCCGCGCGCGAGGGCGATGGAGATGGCGACGATGAACACCACCATCATCCCCGCCACCAGGAGCGCCCCGGCGCGCACGCGAATGCCGAGGAGGAGCATGAGCCCCGCGAAGAGCTCGACCCAGGGGAGCACCAGGGCCATCAGGTTCACCAGCGAGAGCGGCAGGATCTCGTAGGTGGCGACGTCGAGGGCGAAGGCCGCCGGCTCCAGGATCTTGTGCCAGCAGGCCATGAGGAAGATGACCGCGAGGTAGAGGCGCGCGGGGAGCGCGAGGAAGGAGTGCCCGGACCAGTTCACGGCGAGCCTCCCTTCGACCCGGAGAGCGCGGGGGCGCCGCCCTCGACGTAGAAGACGTTGCGCACGCCTTTGCTCGCCAGCTCCTTGGCCAGCTCCCGGCCGCAGTCGGGGTCCTCGCCGTCGCCGTAGACGACCACCATCGAGGCCTTGGCGCCGAGGACGCGGGAGAGGTCGGCCTTTCTCACCGCCTCGAGGAAGTCGTAGGGGAGGCTCTGGGCCTGGGGCGGATGCCAGGCCGCGAAGTCCTTTGCCGGCCGGGCGTCGAGCAGGAGGGTGGACGGGAGCGAGAGCCGCGGGTCCGAGGCCGGGAGGGGCTCGGTCTCGCCCCGGGTGTCGGGGCAGGGGACGTGGATGGCGTAGGGGACGCGGGCGACGAGCGGGAGGCCGCTCGCGCGCGCGGCGTTGAAGCCGAGGGCGACGACGGCGCTCCCGGCGACCACGACGAGCGCGTCGCGCAGCGCCCGGGTCAGCTGGGGAAGGAGCGGGTTCATGGCGTGCGGACTCTAGCGCGCGGCGGTGGGCGCGGGGGACCCGTTAGGATTGCCTCCTCGGAGGCTCCCGTGCGCGAGACCCTGCTGGCGAAGGCCCTGGACGCCCTGCCCCACGCGGTCTTCCTCTACGACCGCGACCTGCGCGTGCACCACGCCAACGCCGCGGCGCGCAGGCTCTCGGAGGACCGCGAGCTCGACGAGGCGATGCACCAGCGCGGAGGCGAGCTCTTGCGCTGCGTGAACTCGAGGTTGGGGCCTTCGGGCTGCGGGAGCTCGGCGGCGTGCGAGCGCTGCCTCTTGCGGCAGACCGTGGCCGAGAGCCTCACCACCCAGACCTCGGTGCGCACGCAGATCCGGCTGGAGCGCGACGGGCCAGAGGGCGTGGAGGTGCAGCACCTGGAGGTGGTCTGCGCGCCGTTCGAGCACGACGGGCAGCTCCTCGCGCTGGTCGAGTTCCTCGACGTGAGCGAACTCGTGACCCTGCGCGCCCTCCTGCCGGTCTGCTCGGCGTGCGGGGCGCCCCGGCTCACGCAGGAGCTCCAGGAGCGCACTCAGAGCTACCTGGGCGCACACCCGGAGGTCTCGGAAGCGTGCCTCTGCGCAGCTTGTGGTTCTTCAGAAAAACCAAAGTAAATCATCGTGTTGCAGATGCCTCAGGAAGGCCCCTGGAGGCCCCCAGGGAGCCCGGAGAAGGCCACTTCGAGGGCCAGGCTTGCTAAAGCCCAGAGCCCCCCAGGGTCGAGGCTGCGGAGGGCTCTGCGGCCGCCAGGCGCGGTTTTCGGCCAGATCAGTTCGCCGCTGGGGCCTTCCAGGACCGTTCTCGGGCCTCGATGTGAGCGAGGTCACCGGGTAGGCGCGTGTCGGCTCGAGGCGTACGGCGGCCTACGGCTTCTCGGGCGTCTTCTCGTAGGGCGCGGGGGCCTCGTGGGTGCGTGAGGCCAGCCGCTCCTCGACGACGAGCATCCGGGCCTTCAGGTCCCGCACGTCCTGGCCGAGCTGACCAGTGAGGATGTTCTCCAGCCGGTCGCCGACCTGGCTGATCTGGCTGCCGAGCTGGTCCCCGAGTTGGTCGACCTTGGCGTTCAGGTCCGTGAGCTTCTGGACCGTGAAGACCCGAAGCGAATCGACCCGGGCATTGGTCTCGTCGATTCGGGCGCTCATCTGGTCGACGCGCTCGGTCAGGTGATCGACGCGCTCGGTCAGGTGATCGACGCGCTCGTTGGTTCCCCTGACCTCCAGGCGGATCGCCTGGAGGG
>CAZAIE010000294.1:0-7810 GCA_964485035.1 uncultured Myxococcaceae bacterium
GGGTGATGCGGTTGAGGCGCACGAGCGGCGTGTTGCCGATGCTGAGGCTGTTGTCTTCGTAGATGCGACCCATCGTTTGCTCCTCCTGCGGTTGGACTCCGGCCTTAGATGCTGAAGTCGGGAGACTGGCTCGCGAGCACGCGGCGCTGGATGGCTTCCAGGCTCACGCCCTCGAGCACGGCCCCGATGTCGATCTCCGCCTGGTGCCACGTCTCGCGGATGCCGGCCTCGACCGGGTCGTCGGAACGGCGGCGCGGCGCGGGCTCCACCAGCGTGAGCGGACCATCGAGCGCAGTGCGGACCTGTCCGAGGGTGATCGCCGCGGGGGCGCGCGCCAGGGCGTGGCCGCCCTCGGGGCCCCGCCGGCTGCGGACCAGTCCGGCTTTGCGCAGCTCGACGAGGATCGCCTCCAGGAACTTCTCGGGGACCCGCGCGCGCTTTGCGATTTCGCTGGTGCGCGCGGCCCGGTCGCCGGTCGCGTTCAGCGACAGGTCGAGGAGGGCACGCAGCGCGTATTCGGTCTTCTGGCTGACTCGCATCTTGTTTTCCTAGTTGGCCTGTAGGGATTAACTGGAATCATTGGGGAATGCAATGGCCTCGTGGTGCCAGGTTCGTTGCGACCGCGAATTTCTCGCGGGATTCCATGGGGCTGCGACTGTTCTTTTCCTCGAAGGGGGAGTATTTGTCACGGGTCTAGAAGGTCGAGGAGGCCACATGACACGGGAAAACGAACGCCGCATCGCGCTGTTTCTGGACTTCGAGAACCTGGTGACGAACACCGGGATCTCCGCGAGCACCTTCGACCTGCAGCCCTCGCTGGACCGCCTGCTCGAGAAGGGCAAGGTCATCTACCGGCGCGCGTACTGCGACTGGTCGCGCTTCAAGGACGCCAAGGCGCACCTGCACGAGTTCGGAGTCGAGCTCATCGACGTGCCGCCCTCGACCTCGGCGGGGAAGAACGGCGCCGACATGCGGCTGGTCATCGAGGCGCTCGAGCTCTGCTACGCGAAGGACTACATCGACACCTTCGTGATCGGCTCCGGGGACAGCGACTTCTGCCCGCTGGCCTACAAGCTGCGCGAGAACGACCGGCAGGTCATCGGCCTGGGCGTGCGCGAGTCCACCTCGCGGCTCTTCGTGAAGGCGTGCGACGAGTTCATCTACCTCAAGGCGCGGGCCGAGAAGCAGCCGCGCGAGAAGAAGGAGAAGGAGCCGGCCAAGGAGTCCAAGTCGCGGCGGAGCAAGGGCGGCGGGGGTGGGGGAGGCAGCGCCGAGAAGCCGCGCCCCGAGGTCCCGGAGATCGCCCGCGAGGCGGTGGCCGGGCTGCTCGCGCGCGCGACCGGGCCCATCAACCCGTCGGCGGTGAAGGAGACTCTGGTCCGCAAGGAGCCCGACTTCGACGAGCGCGACTACGGCTTCTCGACCTTCACCAAGCTGCTGCAGGCCCTGGAGACCGAGGGGCTCTTGAAGCGCCAGCAGGTGGGGCGGCAGTGGTACGTGGTGTCCGCCGACGCGGAACTCGCCAACGACGCGGTGGAGCCCGAGGAGCCGGCCGCGGGAGGGGAGTCGGAGGACATCCCGTTCTGATTGTCCGAGCCCTGGCGCAGGGCTTCTGGGGGCGGTAAGGTGCGCGCCCTCGAAACGCGCGGCACCGCCGCCCCTCGCTGGAACGCCATGGCCCTGTCTCCCATCGAAGCCTACGACCTCATCCGATTCTCCGACCTGCTCCAGGACCGCCTCGCCGCCGCCGAGGGCGAGCTGTCTCCGAAGCGCGGGCTGAAGGCCGAGAAGGAGTGGCTGGCCGCGGCGTCGGTGCTGCTCAAGGCCGCTCGCGAGCCAGTCGCAGGGCTCTTGGAGAAGGTGCGCGGCCTGCCCGAGCTGGTCGAGGTGCGCGACGAGTACGCCGCCGAGTTCCAGGGCCACTGGGTCGACGCGCTGGAGCGGCTGCTCGCGGGCATCACCTTCCACGCTGGCAACCGCGACCCGATCATCGAGGCGCTCTACCCGCACCAGAAGTTCCCGGCGCTGCGCCGCGCGGACAAGGACGGGGTGCTCGAGTACGCCAAGGAGCTCGAGCGCCGCATGAAGTCCTCGTACGTGAGCCGGATGCTCACCTCGCCCAACTACGCCTTCGCGACCCCGGTGCTGGAGGCGCTCGCCGCGGCGTACGCCAAGTGGCAGTCGGCGTTCGTCGGCGAGGGCATGTCCGAGGACCAGGCTTCCGAGCTGCGCAAGGAGCTCGTCTCCAACGCCAAGAAGCTCGACGTGGCGGTGAAGCAGGCCCGGCTGCTCTCCGAGGCCGCGCTCGCGCCGGTCCCCGGGATGTTCGAGGAGATGGGGCTCGCGGCGAAGCCGAAGAAGCGGACCAAGCCCAATCCCAAGCCGGCGAAGAAGGAAGACGGGTCCGAGGCCGAGGGCGAGGAGGCAGCGCCCGCCGAAGCCGTCGAGGAGCAGGCCGAGCCGGCGGAGGCCGCCGAGCCCGCTCCGGAGAAGCCTGCGCCGGAGAAGGCCGAGGCGAAGAAGGCGGACAAGTCCGAGAAGCCCGCCGCCGAGGCGGCCAAGCCCAAGAAGCGCAAGGCCGCCCAGTCCGAGGCGTAGCCCTCAGACCATCGCCGCGTGGCCGATCTCCGGGTGGGCGCGCATGAAGCCCACCAGGAGCGCCGCGTACTCGGCGAACCCGGGGCAGCGGACCCCGGTTCCCTTCAGGTCCGCGAGCACGTTCTCGCAGGTGTAGACCGTGGGGTGGACGAAGTAGTCCAGCGCCTCCGGCGGGATCTTCATCAGGCGGTACACGCCGGGCACGTGCGCGAGCGCGTTGCGCGCGACCACCGCGGGCAGGGGGACCTTCACCAGCCTGCGTCCAGTCGCAGGGCCCAGCACGTTCACCATCTGTGCGACCGTCAGGGCCGCGGGGTCGCAGAGTTGGTAGACCTTGCCCTTCGACGACTCCATCGCCGAGAGCCGCGCCAGGGCGTCGATGACGTAGTCGCAGGGCACGACGTTCACCTGCGTCTTCTGTGGGTTCCCGACCATGGGGATGACGGCGGCGAGCGCGGGCTGGCGCAAGAGCCACTGCATGATGAAGTACGGGCCGTCGAACTTCTGCGTGGCGCCCGTGGTCGAGTCGCCCACGACGATCGAGGGGCGGTAGATGGTCGTGGGCAGGCCCTCGCGCATCCGGCGCTGGACCTCCACCTCGGCGAGGTACTTCGTCTCCTCGTAGAAGTTGTTGAAGTCCTGCCCCTTGTCGAGGTCGCGCTCGGTGAAGGTGCCCGGGGACTTCCCGCTCACGTAGCAGGTGCTCACGTACTGCAGCCGTTCGAGGGCGGGGCAGGTGCGCGCGAAGTCGAGGATGTGGCGGGTCCCGTCGAGGTTCACGCGCATGGCCAGCTCGCGCTTCACCGCGAGGTCGTAGACCGCCGCCAGGTGGAAGATCTCGAGGGTCGCCTGCTTCAGCTCGCGCGCCTCTCCCAGGCCCAGGTCCGGGGCGGTGAGGTCTCCTTCGACCAGGCGGATGCGGCCCTCGAGGGCGGGGTGCTTCTGCGTCAGCTCCGCCGCGCGGTGCTCTGCCAGGGCCCGGAACTTGGGCTGGACGAGGCAGGTGGCGGTGACCTCGCGGGCACGCCGCGCGAGCGCGCGCGGGAGCAGCTCGGAACCCAAGAAGCCGGGAAAGCCGGTGAAGAAGATGGTGTGCATGGACCCCTCCGTGTGCCAGCGCACGCTAGATCAAGCCGGGCAGGGCAGGCGACCCCTCCATGCTCGCGTGACCGGCCGGTGACCGGCCGATGACAGTCGTTGGTCCAGTCTGGTTTCCGCCTTGTCGCATCGAACGGCCGCTGCCTATTCTCTGCGCGCCTTTCGAGTCCCTTCGCTCACGAGGAACCTCCCCATGAAGCCCGGACCCATCACTCTCGCCGCGTGCCTCGCCATGTGCGCCTCCGCTCCCTCCGTCGACGCCGCCGCACCCGCTCCCGTGGTCACCCCCGACGGGAACATGGAGCGCGCGAAGATCCCCGACGTGTACAAGTGGAAGCTCACGCCGCTCTTCGCCGACGACGCCGCCTTCGAGGCGGGGCTCGCCAAGGCCGCCGAGGCGCGCGCGAAGTTCGCGAGCTTCAAGGGCCGCCTCGCCGAGCCGCAGGCGCTGCGCGAGTGCCTGGACCACTACTTCCAGAGCCGGCTCGAGGTGAACAAGCTCACCCTCTACGCCAACATGCGGTTCGACACCGACCAGAAGAACACCGCGCTCCAGGGCAACAACGACAAGGCCCTGAAGGCGATGAACGAGTTCATGCTCGCCACCTCCTTCATCCGCCAGGAGGTGCTCAAGCTGGACGACGCCGCGCTGAAGGCCGGGCTCGCCAAGGAGCCGAAGCTCGCCGCGTACCAGGGCTACCTCGAGGAGGTGCGCCGTCGCCGCACCCGCGTGCTGGGCGAGGAGGCGGAGCGGGTGCTCGCGCTGGCCAACGACAACCTGTGGGCCGAGATCGACCTCAACGAGCTGCCCTCGGACTTCGAGAAGGTCTTCCGCTCCGCTCTCGCCGACATCCCCCTTCCGAAGATCACCGACGAGGCAGGCAAGGAGGTGCAGCTCACCCTCGCGAACTTCCCCAAGTACCGCAGCTCGGCCGACCGGCGCGTGCGCCGCGACGC
Source organism: uncultured Myxococcaceae bacterium (assembly GCA_964485035.1). GTDB lineage: Bacteria > Myxococcota > Myxococcia > Myxococcales > UBA5297 > CAZAIE01. Next base: position 4,654 of record CAZAIE010000294.1, read on the forward strand.
GGTGGAGGGACTGTTCAAGACCCTGCGCCAGTACGAGCACATCCTCGCCGGCACGCTCTCGGGGCAGGTGAACCAGAACGTCTTCTTCGCCCGCGCCCGCGGCTACGACACCGCGCTCGCCGCCTACACCGACAAGGACAACATCGCCCCGGCCGTCTACACGAACCTCATCCAGGCCGTCCGCGCGAACCTTGCGCCGCTGCATCGGTACGTCTCGCTGCGCAAGCGCGCGCTCGCGCTCCCCGACGTCCACCTCTACGACCTGTACACGCCGATGGTCGCGAGCGTGAAGATGACCTTCCCCTACGCGAAGGCCCGCGAGATCCTCCCGGTGGCGCTGGCGCCGCTGGGCCCGGACTACGTGAAGGTGATCAAGGACGGGCTCGACCCCGCCAACGGCTGGATCGACGTCTACCCGCACCAGCACAAGGAGAGCGGCGCCTTCTGCAGCAGTGTCTACGGCGTGCACCCCTTCGTGAAGATGAACTACATGGACGACCTCGACGGCCTCTCGACCCTGGCCCACGAGTACGGCCATGCGCTGCACAGCCACCTGGCCATGACCGCCCAGAGCAAGGTGCACGCGAACTACTCGACGTTCATCGCGGAGATCGCCTCGACCTTCAACGAGAAGCTCCTCGCCGACCACCTGCTCAAGGCCGCGAAGTCGAGCGACGAGAAGCTCTACCTGCTCAACAAGCAGGTGGAGAGCATCCGCACCACCATCTACCGGCAGGCGCTCTTCTCGGAGTTCGAGCTGGCCATCCACACCGCAGCGGAGAAGGGCACGCCGCTGACGGCCGAGTTTTTGAACCGCACCTACGGCGACCTCGTCCGTGCGTACTACGGACCCGACTTCACCATGGGTGATAACGATGCCGTCGAGTGGGCCTACATCCCGCACTTCTATTACAAGTACTACGTGTATGCGTATGCGACCGGGCTCTCCTCCGGCCTCGCGCTCGCGGAGAAGGTGCAGGCCGGCGGTCCGAAGGCGCGCGACGCGTACCTGGGCATGCTCAAGGGCGGCAACTCCAAGGCCCCGCTCGAGCTCCTCAAGGGCGCGGGGGTGGACCTGACCCGCCCTGAGGCAGTCGAGGCGGCGGCGCGCCTGCTGGACAAGACGGTCGCGGAGATGGAAAAGCTTCTCCCCACCAAGAAGTAGGACCGCGAAGGAGCACGACGATGCAGGGATGGCAGACGCAGATTCCGATGCCGGCGCAGGTGGGGAGCGCCTCCGCGGCGCAGGCCCAGCGCGCCTTCATGAGCCGGGTCTATCTGTGGATGGCGGTGGGCCTGGGGACGACGGCGGCCGCGGCGCTCTTCACCGTGAGCAGCCCGGCGGTCTTCGAGCCGGTGATGCGCTGGTTCTGGGCGTTCGCCATCGCGGAGTTCGGGCTGGTGCTGCTGCTCTCGGCCATGGCCTCACGGCTGAGCGCTGTGGCCGCGGGCGGGCTCTTCCTGCTCTACTCGGTGCTAAACGGGATGACGCTCTCGGGCATCTTCCTCGCGTACCGGCTGGGGACGATTGGCCAGGCGTTCCTCATCACTGGCGGCGTCTTCGGGGCCATGACCGTCTACGCCATGGTGACCCGGAAGGACCTCTCGGGCTGGAGCACCTTCCTCTTCATGGGGCTCGTGGGGGTCATCGTCGCCGGGCTGGTGAACCTCTTCCTGCAGAACGGGATGATGGCCTTCATCATCAACTGCGCCTGCGTGGTGGTCTTCGCCGGGCTCACCGCCTACGACACCCAGAAGCTGCGCAACCACTTCGCGACGGCGTACGCCGGGGGCGGGGTGGGGAGCCTGGCCATCGTCGGCGCGCTGATGCTCTACCTGGACTTCGTGAACCTCTTCCTGGCCCTGCTGCGTTTGTTCGGCCGGGAGCGCTAGACCGTCGCACGTACGCGGCCCCGCCCACCGGACGGGGCCGCGATCGTTCGGGCAGCCCACTGTCCCGGACAGTCGAGGACCCCATGATCCGCTACTACAAGATCGAAGGCGGAAAGGTCGCGGAGAGCCAGACGCCTGCCCCCGTGGCGGTGTACGTCGCGCCCAACGAGCTGGAGACGAAGGAGATCCTCGAGTCCTACAAGATCGACCCGCACACTCTCTCCTCGGCGCTGGACCCCGACGAGATCGGCCGCCTGGAGATCGAAGAGGACCACCTCGCGCTCATCATCAAGCGGCCCTGCAACTACTCCAGCAAGGACAACTTCCTGTTCCGGGTGATGTCCGCGGGCGTGTTCCTCTTCAAGGACCGGCTCTTGGTGGTGCTGGGCAGCGAGGCGGCCATCTTCGAGGGCAAGCAGCTGGTGAAGATGAACAACCTCCACGACGTCCTGCTGCGCATCATCTACGTGACCATCAACCACTTCATGGGGCACCTGAAGGTCATCAACATGCTGTCCGAGTCCCTCGAGCAGAAGGTCAACACCTCGATGGACAACAAGCACCTCTTCAACATGTTCACGCTCGAGAAGAGCCTCGTGTACTTCCTGAGCGCGTTGAACGACAACAACAGCGTCATCAGCAAGCTCAAGGCGGGGGCGTCGAAGCTGGGGTTCAACACCGAGAACGTGGAGCTGCTCGACGACATCATCGTGGACAACACCCAGTGCCTCACGCTGGCCCAGACCTACTCGAACATCCTCTCGGGCCTGATGGACGCGCGCGCGAGCCTGGTGAGCAACAACCTCAACGTGATGATGAAGAACCTCAACGCGGTGGTCATCGCCATCGCGGTGCCCAGCTTCTTCGCGGGGGTCGGAGGCATGAGCGAGTTCTCGTCATGGATAGGCGGGAGCGAGCGGGCCTACCTCGGGTTCCCGCTGTTCATCCTGGCCATGCTCGCGCTCGGCGGCTTCACCTTCTACCTGACCAAGAAGCTCGAGAACCGCTGAGAGTCAGGCCCGGCGCCGCTGGGCGCACTCGGCGGCCAGGCGTTCCAGGTGCTGCGGCCCGAGCAGTCTCCTCGCCGCCGGGAAGAGGGAGGTCTCCTCCAGCGAGAGGTGGGGCTCCCAGAGCACGGCGAGCCGCTCGGTGGCCTGGGCCAGGCGCGGCGCCAGCACCGGCAGCGCCGAGGGATCGTCCACCACCGACTGCCAGAGCGGCACCATCCGGCTGCGCTCGCTGCCGGCGCGGGAATTCCACGGCG
>CAZAIE010000295.1:0-7801 GCA_964485035.1 uncultured Myxococcaceae bacterium
TTCTCGTAGAGCTGGCCCAACAGGAAGTGGGGCTCGGGGGACGCCGGGTCGGCGGCGGCGGCGTCCTTGAACGCCTTGATCGCGCGGTCCGCCTGGCCGGCGCGGTAGAGCACCGCGCCCAGGTATTGGTTGCCCAGCGAGTGGTTCGGCTGGCGCTTCAGTGCCGCCTGGAGCTCGGGGAGTGCACGCTGGCCGTCGTCGTCCTTGTGGAAGTAGCAGTTGCCCAGCTCGATACGCGCCTCGACGTTCTCCGGGTCAACTCTCACTGCCGCCTCGAGGGCAGCGATGGCCTTGTCCAGGTCGCCGCGGCGGGAGGCCACGATGCCTATCTTCGCGGGGGCCTCGGCGTTGTCCGGGAAGTCCTTCTGGACCTTCTCGTAGGCCTTGAGGGCGGCGTCGAACTCGCCCTTGGCCAGCAGGAGGTCGGCGTGCCGCAGCGCGTAGCGGACGTTGTCGCGCTCGAGGCCAATGGCCTTCTCGTACAGCGGCTGCGCCCGCGCGGCGACGCGCTTGGCGGCGAAGGCCTCGGCGAGGTCGAAGTACGCCGCGGCCGAGGCGGCGCCGCGGTTCTGGCGCTCCTCGGTGGCCAGCCGGGTCTGGTAGGCATCGATGGCACCCTGGAGGTCCTTGATGGACAGCAGCGCCTCGCCCAGCGCCGCCTGCGCGGCCGGGTCGTCGGGCATCAGGGCCACCGACTGCTTCAGCGCCTCGACCCCGGCCTTGACCTCCCCGACCTCCAGATACGCGCGGGCGAGGAGGCGGTGCACGTCGGCGTCCTTGGGGCGCCGCTCCGCCGCCTCCTTGAGGACGCCCAGCGCGCGCTTGGGATCCTTCTGCTTCAGGTAGGCGTCGGCCAGCGAGAGGCGCGCCTGGACCGACTCCGGCCGCAGTTGGATGGCCCGCTCGAACTCCTTGGTGGCCAGGCTCTGCTTGCCCAGCTTGAAGTAGAGCAGGCCCAGGTTGAAGTGCGCGTCGGCGTAGTCCGGCTTCAGGGCGATGGCCTTCTTGAACTCGGCGAGCGCGGTGTTCTCGTCGGCGACCTCGAGCAGGGCCACCCCGAGGTTGTTGTGCGCCTCGGCGTGGCCGGGGTCGATGGCCAGCGCCTTGCGGTAGCTCTCCACCGCGGCGGGGACCCGCAGCTGCTTGAAGTAGATGAGGCCCAGGTTGTAGTGCGCCTCGGCGTCGTCGGGGGCCTGGGCCACCGCCTTGGAGATCTCGGCGATGGCGGCCTCGGGCTGGTTCTGGTCGGCGAGCGCCTTGGCGAGGTTGATGCGCGCCTGCAGCAGCTTCTCGTCGAGGGTGAGCGCCTCGCGGTAGGCCTGCACCGCGTCCCAGGGCTTGCCGGCGCGCTCCAGCGCCTCGCCCAGGTTGAAGAGGATCTTCGGGTCCTTCTTCAGCTTCACCGCCTCGCGCAGCCGCGCCACCGCCCCGGAGTGGTCCTGCACCTTGCGCAAAAACACCGCCCAGGCCGTCAGCACCACCGGGTCCTCGGGCTGCTCCTTGGCCAGCGCGGCGTAGCCGGCCTTCACTTCGTCGAGCAGCCCCGCGGCGGTCAGCGCGTTGAGCAGCGTCAGGCGGACCTCCACGTTCTCCGGCTCCAGCCGCGCCGCCTCGCGCAGGTGGGGCACCGCCTCGGCGCTCTTGCCGCTGGCCATGAGGGCCACGCCCAGCACCAGGCGCGCATGGGGGTCGTCCGGCTCGGCGCGCACCGCCTCCTGCGCCTGCTGGATGCCCTGCGCCGTCTTCGGGTCCGCCGCGGCGACCAGGGCCAGCGCGGCGAAGAGGCTCAACACGTTCATCGCGACCGTCCTCGTCACTCGACCCAGGGGCTGCCCTGAGCGCCACCGGTCTTCTGAGCCAGCACGCGCCGGGTGGCGTACCAGGTCCCACGCACCTTCTCGGCGGCGGTGTTCGCCAGCGACGCCTTCTGCGTGCGCGCCTTCACCTCGGCCTCCCAGGCGACGACCTGGGCGTCGAAGTCCTTGAGGTTCACGTCCTGGGCGCCGGCGACGTTGGCCTTCTTCACCGCCTGCGCCCGGGTGCGCTCGTAGCGCGCCCGCGCCAGGTCGAGCTTGGCCTTCTCCACGTCCAAGAGCGCCCACATCACGTCCACGTAGTACGAGAGGAACTCCTTGCGGTCGCGGGACTCCTGCAGCGAGAGCTTGCCCACTTCGACCAGCTTGGCGTCCTTGGCCTCCTCGGCCTGGGCCAGCGCCTCCTTGGCCTCGCCGATGCGCCGGTCGGCGTTGGCATAGTCGTCCTTGGTCTCGTTGACCTTGTTGGCGGCCTCGTCCACCGCGTCGATGGCGATGAACAGGTCGTTCTCGGCCTCGATGAGGTCGAGCTTGGACTCCAGGGGCAGGAGCGCCACCGCTCGCTCGTCCACCCGCAGCAGGCCACAGCCGCCGAGCAGCAGCGCGCAGGCCAGTGCGAAAAGTTGCCTCATGCAACGCCCTCCTTCAGTTCCCCTGGACCACCTTCTTCACCGTGAACGTCCCGAACGCGGTGCGGCCCTTGCCCGCGTCCCCGCCCTCGCCCAGCGTCACCCGGAAGCTGCCGGTGACCGGGCGGTCCAGCTCCACCTTGCCGTCGAACGTCAGCGTCCCCAGCTTGATCGCCGCCAGCGTCCGGATGGGGTCGTCGGCGACCGAGCGGGTGACCGTGGCCCGCGGGGTCCCGTCGGGGAGCGCGGTGAGGTCCAGCGCCTTGCCTCCGACGATGTCCACGGGCGGGGTCTCGGCCACCAGCTTGAGCACGATGTCCCGGCCCTCCCCCTCGCCTCCCGAGGGGCGGTTGTAGCCGACGATCACCGCGGTCTCGGTGATGGACACCTCGACGGAGACGAAGGAGAGGTCCAGCACCTCGCCCAGGCTCCCCTCCAGCGTGTTCGTCACCCCGCACGACCCCAGGGCGAGCAGGGCGAGTCCGAGCGCGGCCGTGCGTGCCGGCCGGGCGGTGTGGCTCACTTGCGGCATGCCGCCCACTCGCTGTCCACGTCCGCGCCGCTGGGCGCGCTCTTCACCCGCGCCAGCTCCTCCTTGGCGCCCTCGACGTCCCCGTAGCGGCACATGATCGCGGCGAGGTTGGCGCGCGCCTTCTCGTCGCGCGCGTCGAGGTCGATGGCCTTGCGCAGGGCGATCCGCGCGAGGTCGGGCTCGCCCAGCTTCGAGAGCAGGAAGCCGAGCGCCCCGTGGGCGGCGCCGCGGTTCTCGTCCACCTCGACCAGGCGTCCGTAGACCAGCCGCGCGCGGCGCAGGTCGCCGCCCTCGAGGTAGGCCTTGCCCAGGCCCTCCAGCGCGGCCACGTCGGCGGAGTTCTTCTCCAGCGCCAGCCGGAACGCCTTCAGCCTCTCCGCCGGCAGCGGCGCGACGCCGGGGGGCGAGGGGATCTTGGTGTTCACGTCCCGGCGGGTGTGGCAGCCCAGGGCGAACGGGGTGAAGACCTCGAGCTCGCGGGCCTTCTTCACGCAGCTCTCGAACGCGGCGTCGGCGCCCTTGCGCAGCTCCTCGGACTGCTTGGCCAGGGCCTGGCGGACCTCGGCCTTCTGCTTCTCGTTGAGGCCGGCCGGGTCGGGCATGGTCACCAGCGAATCGGCGAGGAGGTTCAGCGACTGGCCGAGGCGGTACATGCCGGCGATGGCCCAGTCCCCGCCCATCTGCGCGGCGCTGGTGTAGGCCTGCTGCAGGCGCTCCAGCATCGGCGCCTTCTTGTCCACCTGGTCGGCGTCCTTGAACTGGCGGAACACCGCCTCGCCCCAGAGGAAGTAGACCTTGGCCAGCGCCTCGGGGTCGGTCTGGGCGGCGTTCTGCAGCGCGCGGCCGGCGGCCACGATGCGCTGCTCGGCCTCCTCGGCCTTGCCCTGCTCCAGGAGCGCCTGGCCCATCACCGCGGCGGCCTTGGCGCTGCCGGGGTCGGCATGGAGCGCAGTCTGCGCGGCGTCGAGCGCGCCCGTCCAGTTGCCGGCGGCGGCGCGGGCCTCTGCCACCTTGGCCCAGGCGTCGCCGCGCTTGGTGGCCGCCGCGACCTTCTCGAAGTCGGTGGTGGCCTTGGGCAGGTCGCCCATCATCATCCGCAGCCCACCGGCGCCATCGAGGGCCTCCAGGGCCTTGGGGTCGCCGGCGAAGGCGTCGTTCATCGACTCGTAGTACTGCGCGGCCTGGTCGAAGTCGCCCATCTCCGTGGAGAAGCGGGCCAGCGTCAGCACCGCGTTGGCCGCGGAGGCGGTCTTCGGGTAGCGCGCGAAGATCTTCTGGGCGATCTCCTGGACCGTCTTCAGGTCGCGCTTGGCCACCGCGTGGCCGAAGGCGTTGGTGATGGCCTTCTCCGCCACGTCGGTGTTGGCGCGCGCCGGGTCGTCGGCGATCTTCAGGAGGCGGCTGACCGCGTCCTCGGTGCCGGTGTCGGTGGCGATGACCACCTCGGCCAGCTCCTCGGTCTTCGCCGCCGCGAGGATCTTCTGGATCTCCGCGAGCTTCGCCCCCGGCAGGCTGGACTTGAGCAGCTTCGCGCCTGCGTCGGCCATGCCCTTGAAGTCCTTGATGCTGTGGAACGAGTCCAGCGCCAGGTCGGCGGCGAAGCTCGCGTCGGCGTCGTTGGGGTGCTCGAGCGCGAAGCTGGTGAAGAGGTCGCCCGCCTCCTTGAAGAGGCCGTCGTCGTAGTACGAGCGGGCCATGTTGAACTTCACCTTCGCGGCGTGCTCGTGCTTGGGGAAGTTCTTCACGTAGAACGCGCCGATCTGGCGGATGCCCGACCGCGAGTCCACGCGCTCGAAGTAGCTCAGCTTCTCCGGGGTGCGCAGCGCCTGCTGGAAGCTGACCAGCGACGAGTACAGCGGCTCCTCGCGCGCCTCCCCGTCCACCTTCTTCGCCACCTCCTCGTACTGCCGGCCCGACTCCGGAAACCGGGTGGCGTTGAAGAGGGAGTCCGCCCGGTTCTTCATCATGTTCAGGCGGTGCTTCTCGTTGCGGAAGAGGTCGAGGTAGCTCTCGTAGGCGTCGGCCGCCTCGCTGTACATGCGGCGGACCTGGCGGCCCTCCTTGGTGTCCTCGGGCTTGTCGGTGTCGTCGCCGAACTTGTCCTTCTTGGCGTCGCCCTCGTCCTTCTTGGCCGCGCCCGCCAGGGGCTTGCTGGCCTTGCCGTCGAGCTTCTCCTCGGCCTTCTGCGCCTGCACCTGCAGGGTCGTGGAGAGGTCGCGGGAGTAGACCTCCAGGTCCTCCAGCAGCTCCGCCCGCTCCTTGGGGGTCATGCGCTGGTCGACGCGGGTGCGCGCCGCCACGCGGACGATGGCCTTCACGTCGTCGGCGCGGGGGATGACCTTGCCCTTGGAGGCCTTGATGGTCTCGTAGAGGCGGCTGGCGCGCTCGGGGTCGCGCTCGAAGTCGCGGCTGATCACCAGCAGGCGCCGGTACGCGGGGGCTGCGTTCTCGAACTCCTGCTTGATGAAGTAGCGGTTGCCCAGCTTCTCGAGCACGTTCTCGAAGGCGTTGGCGTTGTCGCACAGCCCCTCGAAGAACTCGATGGCGCCCTTGGCGGGCTTGGACTCGGTGTAGCTGTAGACCAGGTCCGAGAGCGCCAGGCCCTTCACCTGCATCGCCTTCGCGCCCGCGCCCTCCATGACCGGCGAGCGCGCCGCGGCCTCGAAGTACTTCACCGCCTCCGCGTGCTTGCTCCGGTTGATCCACACCCAGCCCATCTTGTAGCGGGCGAGGTCGTGGGCCGGGGACGGCGGGGTGTCGAGGATCTTCAGGTAGAAGGTCTCGGCGTCGTCGAGCTTGCTCTTGTCGAACCAGTAGTCGGCGATGATCAGCAGCGCCTCGGGCACCAGCGGGCTGCGCGAGTGCTTGTCCACCACGTCCTGGTAGACCTTGATCGCCTTGTCGTACTGCCCCAGCTCCCGGTACTCGTGGGCGCAGAAGAAGCGGACCTTGTCGTTCTCCTTGTAGTCGGGGAACTCGGCGAGGATGCGCTCGTAGAGGCTGATGGCCTTGCCCTTGAGCAGCGAGACGTCGGGCACGACCAGCGAGCCGCGCTTGGACTGCTCGATGTTCAGCTCCGCCTCCAGGTGGAAACGGTAGCGGCTCTTCTCCACGTAGAGCTCGGCCTGCCGGAAGACGAGGTCGGGCAGGTAGGGCGCGCTGCGGCTCGCGGCGATCAGCTTCTCGGTGACGTTGATCGACCGGTCGACCTTGATGAGGTCCCGGCGCAGCTTGGCCACCAGCTCGCTGCGCTCGTTGGCCTTGGAGGACAGGTTGTACTGCGTCACCGAGACGCGCGCGGTGGCGCAGCCCGTCGCCGCCAGGGCCAGCAGGGGAATCAGGACCAGGCGCTTCATTTGTCGGCCTCCACCGCGGCGCAGCGGCTCGGGAGGAAGAGCCGGTAGTCCCTCAGCTCGTCGTTCCAGTACTCGCCGTCGAACTCGTAGACCACGTCGGCATCTCCCAGCGTGGGGTCGTTGACCGCCATGCGGGCGGCGTTCGAGCCCCGCTTGACCCGCTTGTACAGGTCGAGGCCGATCTCGTAGTCCAGCAACCGCACCTGCTCCTCGTCGCGCAGCAGCCGGTCGGCGGCGCTGGTGAGGGCGCGCTTGAGCATCGACTCGCGCTGGCGGGTGGCCTCGGCCAGGGCACGGTCGTAGATGCTGCGCAGCTTGCGGGTGAGCCCGCTCTGCTCGAAGCGGCTGGTGTACTGGTCCACCAGGTCGCGCTCGCGACCCAGGCGCTCCACGAACTCGCCCGCTCGCCGCACCGCCGCGTCCTGCTCGAGGGCCGCGCGCACCAGCCGCAGGTCGTCCTTCAGGTTCCCGCGCTCGTGGATGAGCTGCAGCGCGTGCTTGTAGCGGCGGGTGAACCCGCGGGCGGCCCGCTTGGCGGGCAGGTAGTGGCAGCGGTCCTTGTAGATGAGCGAGGCCAGGATGTACTTCTCCGGCAGGAACAGCTCGCGGAAGCTGGGGGCGTCCAGCGCCAGCAGCATGCCCATCGCCTGGCTCGCCTCGCCGCGCCGGTAGTAGGTCCAGGCCTTCTCCAGGTAGACCTCGCCGCGGCCCGGGTCGAGCTCGCCCAGCTCCACCGTGTCGTAGAGCTGGTGCGTCTTGTCGTACTCGCCGCGCTCGAAGTACAGCCGCGCCGCGGCCACCCGCGCCTCGTTGCGGACCTCGCGGCCCGCGGACTTGTCCTCCAGGAGGGACTCGAAGTCGGCCAGGGCCCCGTCCACGTCGTTCTCGCGGGTCATCTTCTGGACCGCGCGCACCAGCTTGGCCTTGGCGAAGTACGGCGTGCCCGGGTGCAGCTTGCCGAAGTGCGCCGCGGACCAGCGCAGGTTCCCGTCGTGCAGGGCGATGAGCCCCTTGTGGAAGTGCACGTAGTCGAACGCCGCTGGCGGGACGAAGCCGAAGTCGGTGCCGTACAGCACCTCGCGGTCGACGAGCTCGGCGTCGTAGGGGACCTCGCGGGTGAGCTTCTCGATGGAGGCCAGCGCCTCCGGGAGGATCTCGGCGCGCGCCCGGTTCTTCGCCACCTCGCTCCAGTACACGATGGCCGCGTGGGTGAAGCCCAGGCGCGCGAGGTCGTCGGCGAGGAAGAACTGCGCCCACTCGTAGTTGTCGGCGGTGCGCGGAGAGCCGTTGATGTACGCGTAGAACCGCGGGGCCGCGTCCCGGGAGTTGCCCGCATAGTGCGAGGCCAGGGCGTCGTCGAACCACTCCGGGCGCGCCGGGGGAGGAGGCTCCTCCTCCTTCTCCTTCTTCTCCTCGGCAGCCTTCGGGTCGCCGGGCTTGGCCGGGTCCGCGGGCTTGGCGGGGTCGGCC
>CAZAIE010000296.1:0-7782 GCA_964485035.1 uncultured Myxococcaceae bacterium
GCTTGTCCGGGCACCGGTCCTCGTCGTCGGCGATGCCGTCCCCGTCGCGGTCCCGCCAGAGCCGCCGGTAGCCCACCGTCGCGAACAGCCGCAGCTCCTCGTGGCCGTAGCCCGACTCCCCCGCGAGCCCCAGCCCGCCGCCCAGGTTCAGCCAGAAGCCCTGGTAGAGCTGCACGCCCAGGCCCACCAGCAGCTCGGCCGGGGTCTTGAGCGCGTCGTTGTCCGCGGGGAAGGGCGCGCGCGCTGGCGTGGACACCAAGAGCTCCGCGGTCGCGGTCCAGCGCCGATCGAAGAGCTCCGGCAGCCGCACCGAGCCGCCCAGCGCGAAGGCCAGCTCATCGCCCACATAGAGGTTCAGGAAGCGCCCCGGCAGCGCGCGGTAGCGGTACCCGGCGTCGAACGCCACCCTGATCCGCTCGAGGAACGTCCGCTCCACCACCGCGCGCGGATAGAGGAGCACGCTGCGCTCGCCGAGGAAGGAGCCGTCCTCGCCGGTGGGCACGCGCAGCTCCAGCGCCGCGCCCACGGTCACGAAGTGCTCTTCCTCACGCAGGAGCCGGAACTTGCCCAGGAACCTCACGTCGCCCAGCCCCAGCGCCGCCGGCGCACGCTCCTTGAGCCCCGTGGCCACCTCGAGACCGTCGAAGCCGTGGGTCTGGTGGACGGTGAACGGCACGTCCGCGGCCACCTCGGCCCAGTCGGTGATGGCGTAGGCCGCGAGCAGGTGCAGGTCAACCCGCTGGCGAAGCAAGTTGCCAATCTTCTCGTCCCCCACGCGCAGTGACATCAGCCCGGAGTTGTAGTCCGCGCCCAGCTCGAGCTGCAGCGAGCCCGCTGGCGAGGTCCGCGCGCCTTCCGAGGTGAGCAGGCCATCGAGGGCGGCCGAGAGCTTGGTCGAGACGGGGTCGATGCCGCGCCGGAACGGGTCGTCGTCCGCCGCGGCGATGCCCGGCAACAGCACCGTCAGCACGGCCAGGGTCAGCCTTGCGGTCGAGCGGCGGCGCGGACCCAAAGCGGCCTGTGTGTGAGCGAGCACGATCGGTGGTCCCCCGAACGCCGAGAGCCTAAGCCCTCCAGGCCGCGGGTCAAAGGAAGAAGCTGGCGGCGGCGGCGCCTCATCCGCGCCTCATCCCCGGGTGTTGCGCGCTGCATCTTGGAGTGGAGCCGGGGGCCGCCATTGGCGCCCGAGCGGCGAGCGGCGCGATAGTGGCCTTCCCGGCGGGAGGCCGCCGGTTCCGGAGGAACGATGCGCCACGTCCTGCCGCTCGCCGTCTTCGCCCTGCTCGCCGCCTGCGACTCCAAGCCCTCGCTCGACAGCTTCGTGCAGGACTACTGCTCGGTGCTCATGCCCTGCTGCAAGGAGGCGGAGCGCCCCAGCGACGGCGCGGTGTGCCGCTCGCGCCTCACCTCTGCGGCAGCGGCGGAGGGGGCGAGCTACGACTCCGCGGCGGGCGAGGCCTGCCTCACCGAGATCCACGCGGCGGCGGCCAAGTCCGACTTCTGCAGCTCCGGGATGTCCACCGCGGCGACCAGCGCCTGCAGCAAGGTCTTCAAGACGAGCGGGACGAAGATGCCCGGCGAGACCTGCACCGAGGACTCCGACTGCGCCACCCCGACCGTGGGCAAGGTGGAGTGCGACAGCTCCTGGAACAACGGCGCCGAGCGGCGCATCTGCCAGGTCCAGAAGGCCGGCAAGGAGGGTGACAAGCCGTGTCTCGGCACCGTGGACGGCATGGCCACCATGGGCACGTCGGGCCCGGACCAGCCGGCCGAGGGCTACCTCTGCAACCTCGCCGACGGGCTCTACTGCGGAGGCGACGGCAAGGAGGGCTGCAAGAAGGTGCAGCCCGTGGGAGGCCCCTGCGACTCCTCGCTCGGGTGCGTGAGCGAGGCCTGGTGCAGCTACTCCGAGGACAAGTGCCTCGCCCGGGCGGGCACCGGCGAGAGCTGCGCGCAGGGCTCCTGCCTGGCCAAGGACTACTGCGACGCGGAGCAGAAGTGCGCCCCCGCACTCGCCAGCGGCGCGACGTGCACCTCGGGCAGCGCCTGCGCCTCGAAGTCCTGCGTGAATGGAAAGTGCGCGAAGGACGACGGCTTCGCCTCGCTCACCTGGGTCCTCATCTGTGGCTGAGCCGGAGGGCGCCATGGACGAGCCAGTGAGGCAGGACTACGGGGTCGCGCAGCGCATCCAGCTCGCGCTCAACGTGATGAACTACAACCAGGGCTTCGTGGTCTTCGCGGACGGGAAGGCCAACACCCTCCTGGTGGTGAACTCGATCATCCTCGCGACCAGCGCTGGCGCTGCCGCGGGCTCCAGGCTCGCGCTCTCGGCGCTGGCCGCCGCGACGGTGGCCATCGTGCTCAGCCTGTGGGTGGTCTGGGCGCGCAGCGCCTCGCCAGCGCGGCGCGAGAAGGCCCGGCTCGCATTCTGGGCGCACATCCTCCAGCGTCCCGACTGGGGGCAGTACCTCCGCGACCTGCGGGAGGTGGAGCCGGAGGCGATCCTGGAGAGCACCGCCCACCAGATCCACGACCTGGCGCAGGTGGTCTCCCGGAAGTTCTTCGCCTACCGGCTGGCCCAGGCCGCGACCTTCTGCGCCACGGCCCTGTGGATCGTCTCGATGGTCCGGCCGCTGGTGCACTGAGCGGCGCAATGACGGAGCGTCAGGCGACTCGGGGCTGATCCACCGGGGTGCGAGTCGCTGCGTCGGCCTGCTGCCTCCTCGCCCCGCGGCGGCGCATCCGGACCCCGACCAGGAGCAGCACGCCCACGACGAAGAGGCCGCCCAGTCCGACGAGCACCTGCCGTCGCAGCCTCTCCGCGGAGCGGAAAGCCAGCTCCTGCCGGCCGTACACCCGGGGCTCCCAGGCCTGCACGCAGGCAGAGTCGCCGAGGCCCTCGCAGGCGCGCAGCAACTCCTGGCCGAGCCAGGAGTTGGTCGGGTCGAGCGAAGCCCCCTTCTCCAGCACATCGCGGGCGGCCTGGAAGCGCCGGGCGTGGTTCAGCGCCCAGCCCATCGCCGCGTGGATGTCGGCGTGGGGATGCTTCGCGAGCTGCCGCTCCCCCTCGGCGAGGGCCTGCTCCAGGCTGGTCTCGGCGAGGTGCGCGACGCGCAGGGCGCCCACGCGGCCGGGGACGATGCGATCGGCGACGGCGGCGCAGGCGTCCGCCCGCTGGTTCAAGCCCAGTTCGGTGTAGTTGTGCCAGCAGCGGGCGAAGTCCAGCGCGTAGGCGGCGTCGTGCCAGCGCTGCTCGTCCTCGAGGCGCTCCTCCACCGTCGCCGTCTTCCCCTGCAGCGCGTTCCAAGCGGGCGTGAACGAGGGGTTCGCGCGCAGCGCCGAGGCGCACGCCGCGCCCCCCTCCTCCGCCCGGCCGTTGGCCTCCAGGGCGAGCGCGTGGATGAACCAGAAGTGGGCCTGCGTCGTCTCCGGGTCCCGGGTGAGCGCGGTGGTGCGAGCCAGCGCCTCGCGGTGCTGCCCGAGGGCGAGTTGGATGCGGGCGATGGTGAGCGAGGCCTCCCCGGCGACCCAGGAGAAGTCCTTGGCCGCGCGCTCGCAGTCCGCCAGCGCCTCGTCGAACCGCCCCAGGTGCCGGAGCGCCGCGCAGCGCCGCCAGACCAGCTGGGCGGGGACGATCTGCCGCACCCGGCCGTCCCGCATCGTGAGCCGGCGCCGCTCGACACCCTGGAGCATCGCCAGGGCGGTCTCGTAGTCCCGCTCCTCGAAGGGCCGGGCGACGGAGTGCCAGGCCGCCTCGATGTCCTCCGGATCGCGTCGGGCGAGCTGCTCGTAGACCTGGCCGGCGAGCGGCCGGTCGCCCAGCTGCAACAACAGCCAGGCATGCCAGCGGTCCGCGTTCGCGACGTCCACGTGCCGGACGACGTCGCGCAGCTGCGCGACGTCGTCCGGCACGTGGACGTCGCGAACGCGGACCGCTGGCATGCCTGGCTGTTGTTGCAGCTGGGCGACCGGCCGCTCGCCGGCCAGGTCTACGAGCAGCTCGCCCGACGCGATCCGGAGGACATCGAGGCGGCCTGGCACTCCGTCGCCCGGCCCTTCGAGGAGCGGGACTACGAGACCGCCCTGGCGATGCTCCAGGGTGTCGAGCGGCGCCGGCTCACGATGCGGGACGGCCGGGTGCGGCAGATCGTCCCCGCCCAGCTGGTCTGGCGGCGCTGCGCGGCGCTCCGGCACCTGGGGCGGTTCGACGAGGCGCTGGCGGACTGCGAGCGCGCGGCCAAGGACTTCTCCTGGGTCGCCGGGGAGGCCTCGCTCACCATCGCCCGCATCCAACTCGCCCTCGGGCAGCACCGCGAGGCGCTGGCTCGCACCACCGCGCTCACCCGGGACCCGGAGACGACGCAGGCCCACTTCTGGTTCATCCACGCGCTCGCCCTGGAGGCCAACGGCCGGGCGGAGGAGGGGGGCGCGGCGTGCGCCTCGGCGCTGCGCGCGAACCCCTCGTTCACGCCCGCTTGGAACGCGCTGCAGGGGAAGACGGCGACGGTGGAGGAGCGCCTCGAGGACGAGCAGCGCTGGCACGACGCCGCCTACGCGCTGGACTTCGCCCGCTGCTGGCACAACTACACCGAACTGGGCTTGAACCAGCGGGCGGACGCCTGCGCCGCCGTCGCCGATCGCATCGTCCCCGGCCGCGTGGGCGCCCTGCGCGTCGCGCACCTCGCCGAGACCAGCCTGGAGCAGGCCCTCGCCGAGGGGGAGCGGCAGCTCGCGAAGCATCCCCACGCCGACATCCACGCGGCGATGGGCTGGGCGCTGAACCACGCCCGGCGCTTCCAGGCCGCCCGCGATGTGCTGGAGAAGGGGGCTTCGCTCGACCCGACCAACTCCTGGCTCGGCCAGGAGTTGCTGCGCGCCTGCGAGGGCCTCGGCGACTCTGCCTGCGTGCAGGCCTGGGAGCCCCGGGTGTACGGCCGGCAGGAGCTGGCTTTCCGCTCCGCGGAGAGGCTGCGACGGCAGGTGCTCGTCGGACTGGGCGGCCTCTTCGTCGTGGGCGTGCTGCTCCTGGTCGGGGTCCGGATGCGCCGCCGCGGGGCGAGGAGGCAGCAGGCCGACGCAGCGACTCGCACCCCGGTGGATCAGCCCCGAGTCGCCTGACGCTCCGTCATTGCGCCGCTCAGTGCACCAGCGGCCGGACCATCGAGACGATCCACAGGGCCGTGGCGCAGAAGGTCGCGGCCTGGGCCAGCCGGTAGGCGAAGAACTTCCGGGAGACCACCTGCGCCAGGTCGTGGATCTGGTGGGCGGTGCTCTCCAGGATCGCCTCCGGCTCCACCTCCCGCAGGTCGCGGAGGTACTGCCCCCAGTCGGGACGCTGGAGGATGTGCGCCCAGAATGCGAGCCGGGCCTTCTCGCGCCGCGCTGGCGAGGCGCTGCGCGCCCAGACCACCCACAGGCTGAGCACGATGGCCACCGTCGCGGCGGCCAGCGCCGAGAGCGCGAGCCTGGAGCCCGCGGCAGCGCCAGCGCTGGTCGCGAGGATGATCGAGTTCACCACCAGGAGGGTGTTGGCCTTCCCGTCCGCGAAGACCACGAAGCCCTGGTTGTAGTTCATCACGTTGAGCGCGAGCTGGATGCGCTGCGCGACCCCGTAGTCCTGCCTCACTGGCTCGTCCATGGCGCCCTCCGGCTCAGCCACAGATGAGGACCCAGGTGAGCGAGGCGAAGCCGTCGTCCTTCGCGCACTTTCCATTCACGCAGGACTTCGAGGCGCAGGCGCTGCCCGAGGTGCACGTCGCGCCGCTGGCGAGTGCGGGGGCGCACTTCTGCTCCGCGTCGCAGTAGTCCTTGGCCAGGCAGGAGCCCTGCGCGCAGCTCTCGCCGGTGCCCGCCCGGGCGAGGCACTTGTCCTCGGAGTAGCTGCACCAGGCCTCGCTCACGCACCCGAGCGAGGAGTCGCAGGGGCCTCCCACGGGCTGCACCTTCTTGCAGCCCTCCTTGCCGTCGCCTCCGCAGTAGAGCCCGTCGGCGAGGTTGCAGAGGTAGCCCTCGGCCGGCTGGTCCGGGCCCGACGTGCCCATGGTGGCCATGCCGTCCACGGTGCCGAGACACGGCTTGTCACCCTCCTTGCCGGCCTTCTGGACCTGGCAGATGCGCCGCTCGGCGCCGTTGTTCCAGGAGCTGTCGCACTCCACCTTGCCCACGGTCGGGGTGGCGCAGTCGGAGTCCTCGGTGCAGGTCTCGCCGGGCATCTTCGTCCCGCTCGTCTTGAAGACCTTGCTGCAGGCGCTGGTCGCCGCGGTGGACATCCCGGAGCTGCAGAAGTCGGACTTGGCCGCCGCCGCGTGGATCTCGGTGAGGCAGGCCTCGCCCGCCGCGGAGTCGTAGCTCGCCCCCTCCGCCGCTGCCGCAGAGGTGAGGCGCGAGCGGCACACCGCGCCGTCGCTGGGGCGCTCCGCCTCCTTGCAGCAGGGCATGAGCACCGAGCAGTAGTCCTGCACGAAGCTGTCGAGCGAGGGCTTGGAGTCGCAGGCGGCGAGCAGGGCGAAGACGGCGAGCGGCAGGACGTGGCGCATCGTTCCTCCGGAACCGGCGGCCTCCCGCCGGGAAGGCCACTATCGCGCCGCTCGCCGCTCGGGCGCCAATGGCGGCCCCCGGCTCCACTCCAAGATGCAGCGCGCAACACCCGGGGATGAGGCGCGGATGAGGCGCCGCCGCCGCCAGCTTCTTCCTTTGACCCGCGGCCTGGAGGGCTTAGGCTCTCGGCGTTCGGGGGACCACCGATCGTGCTCGCTCACACACAGGCCGCTTTGGGTCCGCGCCGCCGCTCGACCGCAAGGCTGACCCTGGCCGTGCTGACGGTGCTGTTGCCGGGCATCGCCGCGGCGGACGACGACCCGTTCCGGCGCGGCATCGACCCCGTCTCGACCAAGCTCTCGGCCGCCCTCGATGGCCTGCTCACCTCGGAAGGCGCGCGGACCTCGCCAGCGGGCTCGCTGCAGCTCGAGCTGGGCGCGGACTACAACTCCGGGCTGATGTCACTGCGCGTGGGGGACGAGAAGATTGGCAACTTGCTTCGCCAGCGGGTTGACCTGCACCTGCTCGCGGCCTACGCCATCACCGACTGGGCCGAGGTGGCCGCGGACGTGCCGTTCACCGTCCACCAGACCCACGGCTTCGACGGTCTCGAGGTGGCCACGGGGCTCAAGGAGCGTGCGCCGGCGGCGCTGGGGCTGGGCGACGTGAGGTTCCTGGGCAAGTTCCGGCTCCTGCGTGAGGAAGAGCACTTCGTGACCGTGGGCGCGGCGCTGGAGCTGCGCGTGCCCACCGGCGAGGACGGCTCCTTCCTCGGCGAGCGCAGCGTGCTCCTCTATCCGCGCGCGGTGGTGGAGCGGACGTTCCTCGAGCGGATCAGGGTGGCGTTCGACGCCGGGTACCGCTACCGCGCGCTGCCGGGGCGCTTCCTGAACCTCTATGTGGGCGATGAGCTGGCCTTCGCGCTGGGCGGCTCGGTGCGGCTGCCGGAGCTCTTCGATCGGCGCTGGACCGCGACCGCGGAGCTCTTGGTGTCCACGCCAGCGCGCGCGCCCTTCCCCGCGGACAACGACGCGCTCAAGACCCCGGCCGAGCTGCTGGTGGGCCTGGGCGTGCAGCTCTACCAGGGCTTCTGGCTGAACCTGGGCGGCGGGCTGGGGCTCGCGGGGGAGTCGGGCTACGGCCACGAGGAGCTGCGGCTGTTCGCGACGGTGGGCTACCGGCGGCTCTGGCGGGACCGCGACGGGGACGGCATCGCCGACGACGAGGACCGGTGCCCGGACAAGC
>CAZAIE010000297.1:0-7772 GCA_964485035.1 uncultured Myxococcaceae bacterium
GCGCTCACGGACCTGCTCCCGCCCGCGGCGCAGGAGAAGAACCTGCAGCTCTTCGAGCGGCTGGCGGGCGGCCAGTAGGCGTCCCAGCTCCACGCCTCCGGCATGGAGCCTGCCCTCTGCTCCCCTGCTACCCTCGCGTGCCTCACCTCCGAGGTCCCGATGCGCACCGCCTTCGTCCCCGCCATCCTCCTGGCCACCGCCCTCGCCTGCACCATCGAGTCCGAGCGTCCGCCCATCCCTGGAGACGCGGGATCGGAACCCGCGGATGCCGCGTCCGCCGACACCACGGTGATCGGAGACGCTGGCGCCGCCACCGACGCCGCTCCGGCCGGTCCCGACGCTGCACGCCCCGACACCGGTCCGCGCCCCGACACCGGGATCGCCGAGACCGGGGCCGACGCCTCGCTCGAGCAGATCCTCGCGGGCGTCGCGCCGTACACCTGGGTCGCCCTGCCCGGCTCGCTGATGAAGGACGTCTGCCCCGGGCCCTACAGCAGCTACCCCTGCGTCGCAGTACAGACAGCCTGGAGCGGCGCGGCCTGGGACGACGCCCACGACCGCCTCTACGTCCTCGGCGGCGGCCACGGCGACAGCTTCTACAACATGCCCTTCGAGTACGACCTGGGCGCGCTGCGCTGGCGGCGGCTGGGCGAGCTGCCCGAGGGCGCGACCGGCGGAAAGGCCACCGCGGGGATGCGCTACGTGCCGCTCGAGACCTGCGGCTTCTACCCCAAGGAGCCGTTCTCGCCGCCCGACGGCGGGATGGGCGTCGCGACCAATCCGCAGGGTTACGTCGCGTACTCGGTCTGCGCAGATCCCGCCTTCCGCGCGCAGTACCTGGACCTGCAGCAGCCGCGCTCCTCGCACACCTACGGCAAGCTCCTCTTCGACGGCGAGCGGCACCGGCTCTGCTACCTGGGCGGCGGCTACTACCCCAGCGCGCAGGGCTGGAGCCCCCAGGGCTTCTGCTTCGACGTCGAGAGCGGAAGCTGGACCGAGACCCCGCCGCGGGCGGTCGATGGCCGTGGGGCGCTGGCGCTCGATGGGAAGGGCAACGCCTGGTACGCGATCGACGACAGCGGCAAGTTCGCGAAGCTCGCGCTCTCGACCTGGACCTGGACCACCTTCGGCGGCCTCAACTACAACGCCGGCGGCAGTGCCGACGTGGACCGGAAGCGCCAGCACCTCGTGATCCTGCGCAAGGGGAGCGACGGCGCACCGGCCCTGCTCCGGTTCGATCTGCAGGACGCGGCGGCGCTGCAGAAGTCCCCGCCCTTCACCACCGTGACCGCCAGCGGCGAGCTGCCGGCGCTGCAGTCTCAGCGTCCTGGGTTCGTCTACGCCGACGACCGGGACCAGTTCTTCGCCTGGAGCGGCGGACAGGCGGTCTGGTCGCTCGACCCCGCGACCTCGACCTGGACCCGCCACGCCTGCACGGGCGACGACCCGGGCGCGGAGTTGAACAACGGCACCTACGGCCGCTTCCGCTACAGCGCGCGGTATCGGGCGCTGGTGCTGGTCAACGGCGCGGACCGGCCGGTGCACGTCCTCAAGCTGCCCTGAGCGACTAGCGCTGCCCGCGCCAGCCCGGCTTCCAGTCCGGGCCCTGGTCTCGGTCGCGCTGGGCGATGAGGGTGTTGCAGCGCAGGAGCAGTAGCCGCGACGAGAGCCCGGTGTAGTCCTCGCCCTTCAGTCCCTTGCGCGCCTGCCAGTCCTTGAGCAGCCCGATGCCGTCGCGCACCGCGGACCAGCGCTCGTAGGGCGTCCCGTGGTGGCCCTTCTCGAAGTAGGCGTAGTCGCCGAAGGCCTGCCCCAGCCGCGACGCCTCGGCCTCGTCCGAGCTCTCCACGAAGCTCAGGAACCGCGGGTGGATGAGCGCAATGAGGCTGCCCGCCACGCAGTCCGCGCCCAGCTCCGCGCGGCGCATGGTGGCCTCGGAGAGCGTCGCGTCGCGGCTCCAGAACTGGAACTGGTGCGCCAGCTCGTGCAGCACCGGGAAGTCGCTGACGAAGGTCCCGTCGTTGATGCTGTTCTTCGCCTTCAGCGCCAGCCGCGTGTCCGCCAGGACGTAGCCCGCGGAGTAGGCGCGCGCGTTCAGCTCGCCGTAGTCGTACAGCCCCACGCAGACGTACCGGCCGTCCAGCTCGCGATCGCCCGAGCGCGAGAGCTTCCCCATCGCCTTGTCGATGGCCGAGACCATCACCGTGTCGGTGTAGGTCGTCGCGGTGTAGTCGTGGAAGAAGGTGGTCCCGGCCAGCTGCGCGCTCCAGCGGAAGAGGTGGGTTCCAGGAGCTACGAGCCGGGAAGGCGTCAGGCCGACCTTCTGGAGCGCGGCCGGCGGACAGTGCGTCGCATCGTGGACCGGGGCCGCGCCCAGGATCCGCGACCGGCCGAGGGCGTGGCGCTCGGCGGGGGTGGTGTCGTCGGCGGCGCGCACGGCGCCGGGCCCCAGCGAGAGGGCCAGGGTGAGAGCGAGGCACGTCGTTCGTCCAGTCATGGCGGGTCACCCGGGCGTCGGAGAGGGTCGGGATTGTCGCCCATCCGCCGCGCGCCGTCAGGGATGGCTCGCAAGCCGGTGCGCGAGCCCCACGGGGCGAGCTAGGCTCCGCCCGACGGAGCGTGAGACATGGGAAGACTCGCAGTCCTGACGCTGGTCGCGGCCCTCTCGGGCTGCGGGAGAGACGCTCTCGAGCGGACCGTGCCCGCCAGCGACGCGAGCTGCCAAAGCCACGTTCCCCGGAGCCGCCCGGACGCTGGCGGCCCGCCCGAGGCCGTGTTCCTCAACTGCAGCCGCACGACCGAGTCCCAGACGACGAACGACGGGGTGTTCTGGACCTACGACGTCTCCCTGACCTTCGAGAACCTGGGAACTGCCACCCGGGCCTGGCTCGAGATCCTTTGCGTCCCGGACCCGGAGTCCACAGGGCGCGTCATGGCGGTGGCGTTCCACCAAGAGCTTCCCCCCGGAGTCTCGACCGTCCCCGTCCCGGACGCGACCTTCGCGCACCAGTGCTCCACCATGCGCCTGCGGGCGCACCCCAAGACGCCGGGCGACTGGGTGACGGTGGACGCCGACCTCCCGGTGACGAGATAGGACGCGACGCGGTTCCCATCCGTTGACCGACCCCGGGCCGCGTGGGAGCGTTCGCGCCCCCATGAGCCTCCCCAACGCCTACGCCGGAAAGATCCTCCGGGTCGATCTCTCCACCGGCCGCGCCGAGACCTTCGACACCGAGCCCTACGCCCGCCGCTTCCTGGGCGGCCGCGGCGTCGCCACCGCCCTGCACTGGGACGAGGTGCCCCCCGACGCCCGCTTCGACGACGAGCGCAACCGGCTCACGCTCTCCTTCGGCCCGCTGTGCGGCATGGCCAACGGCCTGGGCGGCTCGCGCTGGGGCCTGTACTCGAAGTCCCCCTTCCCCGCCTCCGGCAAGACCGGCCGCGACCACTTCTGCTACGGCAGCCTGGGCGGGTCGTTCGGCGCCGAGCTGCGCTTCGCGGGCTACGACGGCCTCGTCGTCCAGGGCAAGGCCGAGCGCCCGGTCTGGCTCTCCATCGAGGACGGCAGGGTCGAGCTCCACGCAGCCGACGCGCTCTGGGGCCAGGGCAGCGTCGAGGCGATGGCCGAGATCAGGAGACTCGCCGCGCCGGGCAGCAAGGCCCTGGCCATCGGCCCCGCGGGCGAGCACTGCGTCCCGCTGGCCACCGTCTTCGCCGACGGCGACGCGTCGTGCTCCGGCGGGATGGGCGCGGTGATGGGCGCGAAGAGGCTCAAGGCCATCGCCGTGCGCGGCACGACCACGCGCCGCGTGCCGGTCGCCGACCCCGCGAAGCTCAAGGAGATCGACGCGCACATCCGCGGGCTCAACCGCGGCAACGTGAAGGTCTGGGGCATGGACTTCATGGCCCATGGTCCCAGGACGCGGAAGATGCCCTGCTACGCGTGCATGGGGCACTGCCTGCGCGTGCGCTACACGCCCGAGAACGGCGACGCCGGCAAGTTCATGTGCCAGTCGCGGTTCTTCTACATGCACCACGCCTGGGGCCACTACGGCGCGGAGAACGACGTCGCCTTCTACGCCAACCGCCTCTGCGACCGCTTCGGCATCGACACCTGGGAGGTGCAGGGGCTCATCGAGTGGCTGCTGCTGTGCCACGCCGCCGGCGTGCTGACCGAGAAGGAGACCGGGCTCGACCTCTCCAAGGTCGGCAGCCTGGAGTTCATCGAGTCGCTCATCCGCATGACCTCGCTGCGCCAGGGCTTCGGCGAGCTGTTGGCGCTGGGCGCGCACGGTGCCGCGAAGAAGCTGGGCGGACGCGCCGAGGAGCTGTTCACCCGCGCCGACCCCTACGACCCGCGCTACTGCACGGTGAACACGCTGCTCATCCCCTTCGAGACCCGCGAGCCCATCCAGCAGCTGCACGAGGCAGGGCTGGTGCTGAGCCAGTGGTCGAGCTGGGCCAAGGGCGTGCCCGAGGCGCACATCGACAGCAAGGTGGTGAAGGGCATCGCCGAGCGCTTCTGGGGCAGCGCCGAGGCGGCGGACATGACCACGCTCGACGGCAAGGCGGAGGCGGCGCGGCGCATCCAGCACCGCCAGCTGGCCAAGGAGAGCATGGGCGTGTGCGACTGGATGTTCCCGCTCATCGACGTGCCCAAGGGCGAGGACCACGTCGGCGACCCGTCCTTCGAGAGCCGCATCCTCTCCGCGGTGCTGGGCGAGCCGTGGAGCGAGCAGGCGCTGTACCGGGTGGGCGAGCGCGTCTTCAACCTGCAGCGGGCAGTGCTGCTGCGCGAGGGGTTCCAGGCGCTCACGCACGACTGCCTGCCCGACGAGTGGCACGACCAGGGCGCCCAGACCCACGTCGCAGATCCCGACATGCTGGCGCCCGGCCCCAACGGAGAGATCGTCTCGCAGCTCGGGCGCCGCGCGCACCGCCAGGACTTCGAGCGCATCCGCGCCGACTACTACGAGCGCCGGGGATGGGACGTCCCCACCGGGCTCCAGAGCGTCGGACTGCTGCGCGACCTGGATCTCGCGGACGTCGCGGAGGACCTGCAGAAGCGCGGGCTGGTCGTCGCCGAGGCGCGGAAGATCGGTCTCCTCGGGAAGCTGGGGTACGCGCTGGGCCGTCGGAGCGAGGCCCGGCGCTGTGGCGCGACCCGGGGCGACGGCGCCGAGGGACGCCAGGGCACCAGCGTGCGCGGCGAGAAGCTCGAGGCCATCCTCGTGACCGAGCAGGGGAAGTTCGGGCTGGAGCAGATCCGCAAGAACTTCGCCGGCTGGAACAAGCAGATGCAGTACCACTTCCCCGACATCGGGGAGCACTGGCTGCTCACCTTCGTCGACGGCCAGGCACAGAGGCCGGTGAGGCTGGACGCGCCGCTGCCCAAGCCGGACATCAGCTACGAGATGGACACCTGGACCCTCGAGGCGATGTCGGCGGGGCGGCTGAGCGGCGAGAAGGCCTACCTGACGCGGCGACTGCGCATCAAGGCCAGCTTCGGCGACATGCTGAAGCTGCAGTCCCTGAACAAGGTCTGACGGAACGGTCGGGAGTCCTTCCCGCTCATCGAGAAGACGAGTGCGTTCCGGGGGCGCCATCCAGGATGCGCCGCACCAACAGAGCGAGGTCCTCCGGGGAGAACGGCTTCTGGATGAAGAAGTGCCCCGCTTCGATGATCTCCTGCTGCACCGACGAGTCGGCGATGTACCCAGACATGAAGAGCAGCCGCACACTTGGCCGCACCTGGACCACGCGGCGGGCGAGCTCGCGGCCATTCATGCCCGGCATGACGACGTCTGTGATGAGGAGGTCGAGCTCCGCCTTGGCGGCCAGCCGCAGGGCCTCCTCGGGGTCGGTCGAGGCCAGCACCCGGTAGCCCTTCGCCGCCAGGATGCGGCTCGTCAGCCCGAGGAGCATCGGCTCGTCCTCGACCACGAGCACGGTCTCGTCGCCAGACCTGGCCTTGGGCCGGACGACCTCGGGCGAAGGGCGCACGGGCGAGGAGGCCGCCACGAAGGGCACGCACACGCGGAAGGTGCTCCCCTTGCCCGGCTCGCTCTCCACCTCGAGGAAGCCCTCGTTCTGGTTGACGATGCCGTAGACGGTAGCAAGCCCCAGCCCCGTGCCCTTGCCCTGCTCCTTGGTGGTGAAGAACGGCTCGAAGAGGTGGGCGCGGACCTCGGGGGTGATGCCACAACCGTCGTCGCTCACGGAGATCGAGGCGAAGTGGCCGGCGAGGGTCCCGGGGTGGAGGCGGGCGTACGCCTCGTCGTAGTGCACCACGCTGGTCCCGATGCGGATGTGCCCGGTCCCCGCGATGGCGTCCCTCGCGTTCACGCAGAGGTTGGCCAGGATCTGGTCGACCTGCGAGGGGTCCATCTTCACCGGGCGCAGGCCCGCGTGAGGCTGCCACTCGAGCTGGATGTCCTCGCCGATGAGCCGCGCCAGCATCTTGAGCATCCGCTCGATGGTCTGGTTGAGGTCGAGGATGCGCGGAACGATGGTCTGCTTTCGCGCGAAGGCCAGCAGCTGCCGGGTGAGCTCGGCCGAGCGCTCGGCGGCGCAGCGGATCTCCGAGAGGAGCTCGCGGACGGGGTTCCCCTCGGCGACACTCGCCAGCCCGATGTCCGAGTAGCCGAGGATGGCGCTGAGCATGTTGTTGAAGTCGTGGGCTACGCCTCCGGCGAGCCTGCCCACCGACTCCATCTTCTGGGCCTGGTGTAGCTGGACCTGCAGCAGCCGAGTCTCCTCCTCGGCCCGCTTGCGCTCGGAGATGTCCGCGTGGGTCCCGATCATCCGCAGGGGGCGGCCGCGTTCGCGCTTGATGACCTTGCCCCTCCCGCGCAACCACATCCAGGTCCCGTCCTTGCGCAAGAAGCGGAACTCCACGTCAAAGACGCGGCGCTTGCCCTGGAAGTAGGCCTGGATCTCCGCGCGGCACCCGTCCAGCTCGTCCGGGTACACCCGCTTCTCCCACTCGCTGAAGGCCATGGGAAAGTCGCCCGGCTCGTAGCCCGCCATGCGGTAGTAGCGCTCGTCGAAGAACACCCGGTCCCTGCCGATGTCCCAGTCCCACAGCCCCTCGTCCGAGGCGTAGAGAGCAGAGTCGAGGCGCGAGCGGCTCTCCTCCAGGTCCTCCTCGATGCACAGGCGCTGGACGACGAATGCGGCCTGGTTCACCAGGAGCTCCACGAAGCCCTGGTGGGGCTCGAGGTCGGAGCGAGCGAGCAGGAAGAGCCCGCCCAAGGTCCGCTCCTCGACGAGGAAGCCGATGGAGTAGACCCGCTCGACGCGGAGCAGGCGCTGGACGAGGTCGCAAGCAGCCCTGGGCGCGACCCCGGGCATGAGACCCCAGATGCCCTCCGGGATCACACTGAGGCTCCGGTGCTCGTAGATGCTCCGCTCCGCGGGGCTCATGGCGGCCAGCGGCGAGGCTCGGGCGGTGGGGTCGAAGCCCAGGGCCTCGCTGATGCGGGTCAGCGCGAGACCCAGACCCTCCACCGCCAACAGCTGCATGCTCGCGGTCGGGCGGTCCAACCGGACGACCGCGACGACCGTGTCCGACAACAGGCGCCGGCTCGTCTCGAGGACGACGCGGTAGACCTCGTCGATCTCCTTGGCGCGGACGAGACGGCCGTGGGCTTCCTTGAGCAGCCTTTCCTGTTCGTCCGAGAGCATTCCTGGCGTCCCCCCGCGGGGCCTTCGGGCTTCGGTGTTCTGCTCTCCTGACTCTAGCGCACCAGGGTGCCCGGCCCGGGCCGGGC
>CAZAIE010000298.1:0-7761 GCA_964485035.1 uncultured Myxococcaceae bacterium
CAGGAGGTCCGCGAGCGGCACCGCGCTGGCGCCGAGTCGGTCGAGCGCCGGCTGCCCCCGGGGCCCGTCGGGCTGTTCGCCTGCGCCAGCAGCAAGGTGGCGCTGGCCGCGCTGCGGCTGGAGAGGGACCTCGTGCTGGTGGACGGCTGCGTGGACGGCGGGAAGGCGGCGGCTTCCACGGCGGCGGCTCTGCTGGCCCGACGCCGGGTGTTCGTGCTGCTGAACGGGTACTCCTCCCAGGAACTGACGGCACTGACCGCGCCGTTCGAGACCACCCTGGTCGAGGACGCCGGGGGCGCCAGCCTGCTCGAACTGCGGCCGAGAGGGGCCTCCGCGCCGAATTCCCGAGGCGGGCCTGAGGGTTGACAGCCCCGGGTCCCTCCGCTAGCTATTACCGCCCCAGCGACCGGAGGGGCAGCAGCCCAGCCCCAGCCGATCGGGCGCGACATTCCTGGACTTTTTGCGGGACGCAAGCCGCCGGAAGGACGAGCGAGTGAACCCTTCGAGCATCGCGCGTCGCTATGCCCGGGCCCTGTTCGACCTCGCGGTCGAAGAGGGCAGGGTCGAGGAGACGGGCAAGGAGCTCGCCGCGCTGCGCGCCGGCGTGGAGTCCGACCCGGACGTAAGCGCGGGTCTTGCGGCCCCCTCTTCCCGAGGCGACCGGCAGGCGCTGGTCGAAGGACTCGTCGCCGCGCTGGGGCCCAGCCCCCTGGTCGCCAACACGCTGCGCCTGCTCGGCGAGCGCGGCCGCCTCCCCGACCTCCCCGCCCTCGAGGGCGTCTACCGGACCTTCGCCGACGAGAAGGCCGGACGGGTCCGCGCCCGGGTCACCAGCGCGGTGCCGTTGGCCCCCGAGGCGCTGGCCAGGCTCCGCACCGCGCTGGGCGCCGCCACCCGCAGCGAGGTGGTGCTCGAGCAGGCGGTGGACCGCGCGCTTTTGGGCGGCGTGGTCGCTCAGGTGGGCAGCCAGGTCTTCGACGGCAGCATCCAGAACCAGCTCTCGCAGCTCAAACGGCAGCTGAAGGCCTGAGGCCAGGCCCGCTGCAGCACCCGCGGCCCGCGCCGACGGGGCACAGGACGGAAGGCACATGGAAATCCGCGCCGACGAGATCTCCCGGATCCTCAAGGACCAGATCAAGAACTACGGGAAGAAGGTGGAGGTCAGCGAGACCGGCACCATCCTCTCCGCCTCCGACGGCATCGCCCGCATCCACGGCCTGGAAGGCGCGATGGCCGGCGAGCTTCTGGACTTCCCCGGCGGCACCCGCGGCATTGTCCTCAACCTCGAGGAGGACAACGTCGGCGCCGCGGTGATGGGCCACTACGAGCACCTGCGCGAGGGCGACGCGGTCAAGCGCACCGGACGCATCGCCTCGGTGCCGGTAGGCAAGGGCGTCCTGGGCCGCGTGGTCAACGCGCTGGGCGAGCCGGTCGACGGCCTGGGGGCCATCGTCGCCACCGAGACCCGGCAGATCGAGCTCAAGGCGCCGGGCATCGTGAAGCGCAAGAGCGTGCACCAGCCGCTGCAGACCGGGCTCAAGGCCATCGACGCGATGATCCCCATCGGCCGCGGCCAGCGCGAGCTGATCATCGGGGACCGGCAGACGGGCAAGACCGCCATCGCCATCGACACGATCATCAACCAGAAGGGCCTGGACGTCTTCTGCTTCTACGTCGCGGTGGGACAGAAGCAGTCCACCGTGGCCCAGGTGGTGGACAAGCTGAAGAAGCACGGCGCCATGGACTACACCTGCGTGGTGGTGGCCGGCGCCTCCGAGTCCGCGCCGCTGCAGTTCCTGGCCCCGTACTCGGGCTGCACCATGGCCGAGTACTTCCGCGACAACGGGATGCACGCCCTCATCGTGTACGACGACCTGTCCAAGCAGGCGGTGGCGTACCGCCAGCTCTCGCTGCTCCTGCGCCGTCCGCCCGGCCGCGAGGCGTACCCCGGCGACGTGTTCTACCTGCACAGCCGCCTGCTGGAGCGCGCCGCGAAGATGAGCGACGCGGAGGGCGCAGGTTCTCTCACCGCGCTGCCCATCGTCGAGACCCAGGCCGGCGACGTCTCGGCGTACATCCCCACCAACGTCATCTCCATCACCGACGGGCAGATCTTCCTGGA
Organism: uncultured Myxococcaceae bacterium; assembly: GCA_964485035.1. Taxonomy (GTDB): domain Bacteria; phylum Myxococcota; class Myxococcia; order Myxococcales; family UBA5297; genus CAZAIE01. Next base: position 2,123 of record CAZAIE010000298.1, read on the forward strand.
GTCGGACCTCTTCTACTCGGGCTTCCGGCCCGCCATCTCCGTGGGCATCTCGGTGTCCCGCGTGGGCTCCGCCGCGCAGATCAAGGCGATGAAGCAGGTGGCCGGCACCATGAAGCTGGAGTTGGCGCAGTACCGCGAGCTCGCCGCCTTCGCGCAGTTCGGCAGCGACCTGGACAAGGCGACGCAGGAGACGCTGGCCCGCGGCGAGCGGCTCATGGAGGTCCTCAAGCAGAACCAGTACGTGCCCATGCCGGTGGAGCGGCAGGTGGTGGAGTTGTACGCCGCCACTACCAAGAACAAGGACGGCCGCAACTGGATTCGCGACGTGGCGGTCGACGACGTGCGCGCCTGGCTCAAGGGGCTGCACGAGTTCATGGACGCGAAGCACCCCGAGGTCTACCGGCTGATCCTGGAGAAGCGGGAGCTGACCGGGGAGCTCAAGGACCTCTTGAACAAGGCGCTCGGGGAGTACCGCGAGCTGTCGGCGCTGGACGGGTAGTCGCGACCAGCCGCCTCGCCAAGGAGCGCCGATGTCCTCGCTGAAGACCATCCGCACCCGCATCCGCTCGGTCAAGAGCACCCAGCAGATCACCCGCGCGATGAAGATGGTCGCCGCGGCCAAGCTGCGCCGGGCGCAGGAGGCCATCCTCTCCGCGCGGCCGTACGTGCACCGCATGCAGGACGTGCTGCGCGACCTCTCGAACAGGGTGGATCTCTCCGCGCACCCGCTGCTGCAGCGCCGCGCGCCCCGCCGGGTGGAGGTGGTGGTCTTCACCAGCGACCGCGGCCTGTGCGGCGGCTTCAACTCCAACGTCACGCGCCGGGTGCAGCGCTTCCTCATCGAGAACGAGGGGAAGGTGGAGGTCTCGCTGCGCACCGTGGGGCGCAAGGGCCACGACTTCTTCCGTCGCCGCAACGTGCCCATCCGCACCGACCACGCGGGGGTGCTGCAGAAGCTCTCCTACGCGAACGCGGAGACCATCGCCGCCCAGGTGAGCGCGCTCTTCCTCTCGGGCGAGGTGGACGCGGTCTACCTCGCCTACAACGAGTTCCTCTCGCCGGTGAGCCAGCGGGTGACCCTGGAGGAGCTGCTCCCCATCGAGGAGCCGGCGGAGCAGCAGGACGACGCGGCCCCGGTCGCCCACCTCTGGGAGCCCGGCCAGGAAGAGGTGCTGGCCGCGCTGCTGCCGCGCTACGTGGCGAGCCAGGTCTGGCACGCGATGCTGGAGTCGGTGGCGTCCGAGCAGGGCGCGCGCATGAGCGCGATGGACAACGCGACCAAGAATGCGAGCGAGATGATTGCCCGGCTGACGCTGCTGTACAACCGCACGCGCCAGGCGGGCATCACCAAGGAGTTGATGGAGATCGTCTCGGGCGCCGAGGCGCTCAAGTAGAGGGGAGGACCTCATGACCCGCGTCGTTGCCCTCGCCGCCGTCTGTGCCGCCCTCCTCGCCCCCGCCGGGGCTCGCGCCGCTGCGCCTGCGCCCAAGGCCAAGGCCAAGGCCCCAGCGTCGAAGAAGGCCCCGGAGCCGGCGAAGGCGCCCGACGACCCGGACCTGGCTGGCGCGGGCAAGGTCATCGAGATCGACACCTCGGGGAACGCCAAGACGGTGAAGGGCACCGCGACCGACCCGGAGCTCAAGCCCGGGGCGCCGGAGGTGGACGGCGAGGCCCCGCCCCCGGCAAAGCCCGAGCCGCAGCCGGCCGGGCCGACGCTGAAGTCCGGGGAGATCTCCCAGCGCGACGCCTGCCAGCTCCGGATGAAGGCCCAGTGCGGCTACGTGGTGCGCTGCCTCTCCACCGGCGACGTGCCGGCCCCCATCTCCTGCGAGGAGATGGCCGGGGTGTGCGAGGGGATGCCGCAGTCGAAGGCGCCGTACTCCCGCAAGGACGCCGAGGCGTGCGCGCAAGCGGTGGCGTCGGGGACCTGCCCCTCGGACTTCAACAACCCCGCCGCGCTGGACCCGGAGGCGAGCGCCCCGGCGTGCAGGGAGGTGCGGGCAGCGGACGCGAAGGCCGGGGGCCGGTCGCCCTACGGCGGTGGTGGTGCAGGCAGGCCCGGCTTCGACCCGGGAGACTTGGACATCGGGGGCGCCCCCACGGGCGAGTAGAGAGGACCGACATGGCGACGAACCTGGTTGCAGGCAAGGTCACGCAGGTCATGGGGCCGGTGGTGGACGTAGAGTTCCCCCCCGGCGCGCTCCCGGAGATCTACACGGCGCTGACGATCACCAACCCGTCCATCAACCAGGAGGCGGACAACCTGGTGGTGGAGGTGGCGCAGCACCTGGGCGAGAACACGGTGCGCACCATCGCCATGGACACCACCGACGGCCTGCGTCGCGGGGTGGCCGTGCGCAACACCGGCAGCTCCATCCAGGTCCCCGTCGGCCCGGCCACGCTGGGGCGCATCCTCAACGTGGTGGGCAACCCGGTGGACGAGCTCGGGAAGGTGGCGGCGAAGGAGTCGCGGCCCATCCACCGCCCGCCCCCCAAGTTCGTGGAGCAGGACGTGCGCGTGCAGATGTTCGAGACCGGCATCAAGGTCATCGACCTGCTCGCGCCGTACACCCGCGGCGGCAAGATCGGCCTGTTCGGCGGCGCCGGCGTGGGCAAGACCGTGCTGCTGCAGGAGCTCATCCGCAACGTCGCCAAGGAGCGCGGCGGCTTCTCGGTGTTCGCCGGCGTCGGCGAGCGCACCCGTGAGGGCAACGACCTCTACAAGGAGATGCAGGAGTCCGGGGTCGTGGCGGTGGAGAAGGACGAGAAGGGACACATCAAGGGCGACGCCAAGGGGCTGCCCAAGCTCATCCCCGAGAAGAGCCAGTGCGTGCTGGTCTACGGGCAGATGAACGAGCCGCCTGGCGCGCGCGCGCGCGTGGCGCTGACCGCGCTCACCAGCGCCGAGTACTTCCGCGACGAGGAAGGGCGCGACGTGCTCCTCTTCATCGACAACATCTTCCGCTTCACCCAGGCCGGCTCCGAGGTCTCGGCGCTCCTGGGCCGCATCCCCTCCGCGGTGGGCTACCAGCCCACGCTGGCCACCGAGATGGGCGAGCTGCAGGAGCGCATCACCTCCACCAGCAAGGGCGCCATCACCTCGGTGCAGGCCATCTACGTGCCCGCCGACGACCTCACCGACCCCGCGCCAGCGACCGCCTTCGCGCACCTGGACGCGACCACGGTGCTCAGCCGCGCCATCTCCGAGCTGGGCATCTACCCGGCGGTGGACCCGCTGGACTCCACCAGCCGCATCCTCGACCCGAACATCGTGGGCGAGGAGCACTACCAGGTCGCGCGCGACGTGCAGTCCACCCTGCAGCGGTACAAGGAGCTGCAGGACATCATCGCCATCCTGGGCATGGACGAGCTGTCGGAGGAGGACAAGCAGGTGGTGGGGCGGGCCCGCAAGATCCAGCGGTTCCTGAGCCAGCCCTTCCACGTCGCCGAGGTCTTCACCCAGCGGCCGGGCAAGTACGTGAAGCTCTCGGACACCATCAAGGGCTTCAAGGAGATCGTCGAGGGCAAGCACGACGACGTGCCCGAGCAGGCGTTCTTCATGGCCGGTGGCATCGAGGAGGTCCTCGAGAACGCCAAGCGGCTGGCCTCGGCCTGACCATGTCCCTGCGCCGCCCCTCGAGCCTCCTCTGCCTCGCGGCGCTGCTGGCTCCGGCCGCGGCGCTGGGGGCGGACGCGCGGGAGTGGTCGGTGGTCTCCCCGAACGCGGAGTACGAGGCGAGCCAGGGGCCGGTGGGCGAGGTCGGCTGCCGCTTCGAGGTGAAGCGGGGGGAGCGCACGCTGGTGTGGGCGGCCGACCGCTGCTTCGGCACCGTGGACGATGCGCGGTTCCTCTCCAACGACGGCCAGCGACTGGTGGTGCTGTACTCCTATCCGGCCAAGGCGGGGGACACTCCGGCGGGGATGAAGGGCGTACCGGGGGCGGAGGTCTTCGCCCGTGGCGAGCGCATCGCGCGCCACCTGGTGGGGGCCTTCGTGAAGGACACCAAGCCGCTGGTGAACGCGAAGCGGCACTTCTACTGGGTCGAGGGGATGCTGGGACAGTCGGGTGTCCCGCCCGGGCCGTCGAAGTCGGCCGAAGCCATCGAGTTCACCACCCTCGACCACCGGAGCTGGGCGGTGGGGTTCGACGGGAAGGTGAAGAAGATCGACGCACCCAGGACCCTGCGACGCTGAGCCGAGGACGCCATGGCGAACATCCAGCTGGACATCGTCACCCCCGAGCGGAAGGTGATCTCGGTCGAGACCGAGGAGGTGGTCGCGCCCGGGGCCGCGGGGCTCTTCGGCGTGCGCGCGGGCCACGCGCCCTTCCTTACGCTCATCGAGCCAGGCGAGCTCTCGTTCCGCACCGACGGGCAACTGCGGCGCTACGCCATCGGCGGCGGGTTCATCGAGGTCATCGGGGACCGGGTGATCGTGCTGGCAGAGACCGCGGAGGCGCAGGAGGAGATCGACCTCGAGCGTGCGCGCCGGGCCAGCGCCGATGCACAGAAGCGGCTCGGGTCCCTGAGCGAGAGCGACCCCGAGTACCGCCTGCAGCGCGCCCGCGTGCGTCGCGCCACCGCTCGCGTGGGGCTGGCCACTCGCCGTTCGTCCTGAGGACGGAGCCCGACCGCAGCGCTGGCGGCTGATGCCACGCCTGAGGTTGCCAGGCCCGCCCGTCGGCGGGCTTGCTCAGCGGTCCGCGTGGACCGGCTTGGTGTGGAAGGCGTCCACACCGAATCGCTCCAGCCTCGCCGACTGCCAGCCGTCGCAGGGCAGGCCGGCCTTCTCGGCGAGCGCGTCGAGGAAGGCCTCGCGGCCGAGGCGGTACTTCGTCGCCACCTGCGGTAGCAGGAGCCCCCGCGAGAAGCCGCTGGTGAGCAGGAGCCCGTGCCGGCCGGGGACGAAGTCCTCGGGGTCCGAGAGGGTTCGGAACGGGCCCATCACCGAGACCTCCAGGTCCAGGGTCGAGAGGTCGTCCGGCCCGAGCGGACGGAAGCGTGGGTCGCTGGCGGCGGCCATGCGCGCGGCCTGGGCCACCGCAGCGGCGAGGGTGGGGGCCTCGAGCCGTCCCATGCAGCCCTTGAGCTGGTCGTGCTGGGTGAGGGTGACGAAGGCGCCTCCGGGGCGGGCCAGCCGCGGGGTGAGCGGCGGGAGCTCGGGCGCGTCCCGGCCCCGGATGGCCGCGGTGACGCCCTCCTCGGCGATGCGCGAGAGCAGCAGCCGGTCGTCCCCCGAGAGCTCGGCCACCGCGGGCCAGCGGCCGGGGAAGACCATCCCCACGTAGGAAACGCCCTCGGGCTCCGCAGGGTCGTAGAGCGTGTCGAGGGAGCTCGAGCGGGAGAGCAGCTGGCCGGGTTCGCCCTCGCCCAGCGCGAGCAGGCCCACCACCAGGGCCTCGAAGCCGCAGCCGCGCGTGGGGGCCTGGTCGAGGGCGGCGAGGAAGGCGGCGGCGTCGCGCCGGGCGACCGCCTCGAGGTGGGGGCGCTCGTAGGCCTCGAGGCGGGCCTCGAGCTCGGTTCGTGTGCCCCCGAGCGGGAAGGGGTCGTCTTCGGTGTCCTCGTAGCCGAAGTGCGTGAAGGTCGCGGTGAGGACCAGCAGCGTCTCCTCGTCCAGCACGTTGCGCAGTGCGCGGGCG
>CAZAIE010000299.1:0-7759 GCA_964485035.1 uncultured Myxococcaceae bacterium
GTGAGACACCCGGTCTTGCGCGAGGCCTCGAGCCACTGCAGCAGGTCGGGGAACGGGAAGGTCTTGAAGTCGCCGTGCAGCGCCACGTGGCCTCCGCTTCCTAGAAGTCCTCGAGGGGCAGCGCCCCGTCGCCCACCACCGCCACCGAGATCGGGTGGTCGGCGTGGAGCCGGCCGAGCACCTGGAACAGCGCGGGGATGCAGTCGATGGCCGAGAGCCCCAGGTCCACCTCGTAGCGCAGCCCGTGGTCGCCGATGGCGGTGGGCTGGGAGAGGTAGTGGAAGAACCCGCGGCCGTCCTTGCCGTAGCGGCCCTGGTGCCCCTCGAGGTACCAGGCGCCGAGCAGCTCCTCGGCGCGGGCGACCGTCCCCTCGCGCAGGCCGTCCCGGAAGCGCAGCCGCAGGAAGAAGTAGTCCCAGGCGGTCCGCGTGCAGAGCAGCACCGGAAAGGGCGTCCCCGCCGCGTGCGGCACCGAGAACACGCCGTCGGCGGCGGCGGTGCAGTCCTTGGGGAAGCCGTAGGTCGGCGCGTCGTGGATCATCCAGCGCTCGCCGCTGTCGGGGTGCACCGCGTCGAAGCGCACCCGCGAGAAGGGTCGGCCCGGGTTGGCGAGCACCGGACCGCGGTTGCCCTGGGCGTCGCAGCTGGTCGGCTCGACCTCCGTCTGCACCCCGGGGGGCAGCTGCTTCACGGTCACGTCGAAGCCGTGGAGGTACGCCTCGCGGGTGGCCAGGAGGATGAGGTTCCCGTCGACGGAGGCGGCGTCCTTGAGCGCCTTCTGGAACTTGCGGACCATGGCGATGTTCGCCTTCTCCGCGAGCACGCTGACCGCCGCCATGCAGTACTCGGTGGCGACCTTGTCCGCCTCCTTCAGGTGACCGGCGCGCGCGAGCAGCTCGGCCAGCGAGGCCAGCGGCGTCGGGGCGCGCGGGTCGCAGGAGGCCGACCGGCGGAAGGCCTTCGCCGCGAGGTCGGTCAGGTCCAGCCCCTCCAGCGTGGTCCCCAGGGCGTGCAGCGCGGTGGCGAGCAGCCCCCGATCCTCGGCGCCGCCCCGCTCGAGCAGCACGATGCCACGCTCGAAGTGCTCGCGGGCGAGGTGCAGCCGGCCCACGCCGCGCTCCGCGGCGGCGAGGTTGATCCACCCGTCGGCGGCGTCCGGGTCGTGCTGGGCGAGCAGCTCGAAGTCGGCGAGCGCGTCGTCCATGCGCCCCTCGTTCACGTGGTCCAGCGCCCGCGCCCTGATCTCGTCGAGTTCCTGCGGCGTCACGTCGTCTCTCCCGGCTGCAAAGGGGCGGCACTGTACCCGCCTCCGCGCGGACATGCACGGTCGCAGAGCGTGCCCGCGTGCTACGCTTCGCGGCCCCAAGCATCCACCTCGTCGAAGGAGCCTTGCACCATGAAGCTGAGCCTCGGCACCGGCGACCTCGCCCGTCTCCCCTGCGACCTGCTGCTGCTCCCCGTGTTCGAGTCGGACCTCTGCGGCCAGAAGCCGCCCGCGGCGCTCGCGGCGCTGGACGAGGCGTGCGCCGGGCAGATCCTGCGGCTCGCGTCGGAGGAGCAGTTCAAGGGCAAGGCCGACCAGAGCCTCATGGTCCAGGCGCACGGCCGCCTGCCCTCGACCCGGGTGCTGCTGCTGGGGCTGGGCGGCCGGCAGAAGTTCGACCCCGAGGTGCTCCGGCTCGCCGCGGGGCGCGGAGTGCGCTCGGCGCGGCGGGTGGGCGCGGCGAAGCTGGCCCTGGCGCTGCCCGACGTCCGCGGGATGGGAGGGTGCGTCCAGGCCGCGGCCGAGGGGCTGCTGCTGGGCGACTACCGCTTCGACCGCTACAAGACCAAGGAGAAGGACGAGCCGCGCGAGGTCCGCGAGGTGAAGCTGGTGCTGCCCTCCGGCAAGCCCTCGGCGGAGCACGGCGAGGCGCTGCGCTGGGCCGAGCAGCTCTGCGAGGCCACCAACTGGGCGCGCGACCTGGTGAACGAGCCCGCGAACCAGCTCACGCCGACGGACCTCGGCATCTACGCCCGGCAGGTGGCCCGCGAGGGAAAGCTCGAGGTCGAGGTGCTCGGGCGCGAGGCCATCGAGAAGCTGAAGATGGGCCTCTTTCTGGGCGTGGCGCAGGGCAGCACCGAGGCGCCGGTGCTGGTCCGCCTCTCCTGGAAGCCCAAGGGCAAGGACGCGAAGAAGCCGGCCGTCGCACTCGTCGGCAAGGCCATCACCTTCGACTCGGGTGGCCTCTCGCTCAAGCCCACCGACGGCATGGTGGACATGAAGGTGGACATGGGCGGCGCGGCCGCGGTCCTGGGCGCGATGAAGGTCGTCGCGGCCCTCAAGCCCCCCTTCCCCGTCCACGCCTACCTGGGCGCCTGCGAGAACATGCCCAGCGGCACTGCCTACCGCCCCGGCGACGTGCTGGTCTCGCGGCTGGGCAAGACCGTGGAGATCACCAACACCGACGCCGAGGGCCGCCTGGTCCTCGCCGACGTGCTCGCCTGGGCCAACGAGTCGAAGCCCGCGGTGCTCATCGACCTCGCGACGCTCACCGGCGCCTGCATGGTCGCGCTCGGCCACCACGTCTCCGGCGTCTTCGGCTCCGACGACGCGGCCGTCTGGGAGGTGCTGGAGGCGGCCAAGACCGCGGGCGAGGCGATGTGGCGCCTCCCCCTGAGCGAGCTGCAGCGCGACAGCCTCAAGAGCGACATCGCCGACCTCAAGAACACCGGCGAGCGCTGGGGCGGGGCCATCAACGCCGCGCTCTTCCTGCGCGAGTTCGTGGGAGAGACGCCGTGGGTCCACCTGGACATTGCAGGCCCGGTCACGAGTCCCAAGGAGCGCGGCTACCTCGCCAAGGGCGCTACCGGATGTGGGGTGCGGATGCTCGCCGAGTTCCTCCGCGCCCGAGCCCACCCGACGACCAAGCCCTGAGCAGGAGCGACCGGCTTCAGCCCCAGGCTTGACTCGACCCAACCACCTGATTTCCGGTTGGGTTTCCCAGGAACCGCAAGTCATCGATTTCCTTGATGTTCCGCAGTGCGTGCCCGCTTGGGCGGCCAACCGCCCGGCACGCTTGCATTTTCGGGATCTTTTGGTAGGTTACGCCGCTCTTTTGCAGCGCCGGCCGCAGCGGCGGTCGGATTTCAGGAGTCCGCCATGTCTTTCAAGTGTGACATCTGCGGCAAGGGCCCCCTTGTCGGCAACAACGTCAGCCACGCCAACAACAAGACCAAGAAGCGCTCTCTGCCGAACCTGCAGAGCATCCGCGCCAACGTGAACGGCAGCATCAAGCGCGTGCGCGTTTGCACCCGCTGCCTCAAGGCCGGCAAGATCCAGAAGGCCGCCTGACGCACCGTCGTCCGCTTCACTCGAGCGCCGGGCCCGCAAACGCGGGCCCGTTGCGTTGAAGGCCCCCTGCTCTGCCGCGTTTCGCTGCTCCCGCCTCGGGAGCAGTCTCGGTCTTCGTGCGAGCCGCGTCAGCCCGCGAGATCCAGCACCTTCGCGACCAGGCGCTCGATGCCGGCCGCGACCGGGGCGATCGACGGGCCCAGCATGTAGGCCGGGCTGCTGACCACCTTCAGCAGTTCGTCCACCGCCACCTCGTCCACCTTGCAGTCCACGTGGCGCGCGCCCATGGCCTCGATGCCTGCGGAGGTCTCCGGGTCGTTCCCGATGGTGACCCGCACCTTCTCCGCCCCCAGGACCTTGGCGGCCAGCACCGGCGCGATGCAGAGGAAGCCCATGGGCTTCTTCGCCGCGCGCATCTCGCGGATCAGCCGCTCGACCTCGGGGTGGACCTGCATGTCCACGCCCTCCGCCGCCCAGGTGCAGAGGTTCTTCGCCACCCCGAAGCCACCCGGGAAGATGAGCGCGTCGAGGTCCGCGGCGTGCAACTTGGCGAGGTCCTCGATCTTCCCGCGCACCAGGCGCGCCGACTCGACCAGCACGTTGCGCTTCTCGCCGGTGGGCTTGCCGCGGACGTGATCCACCACGTGCATCTGGTCCACGTTCGGAGCCGCCGCGCGCACCACCGCCCCCTCTCGGTCGAGCGCCAGGAGAGTGAGCGTCGCCTCGTGGATCTCGGCGCCGTCGGAGACGCCGCAGCCTGCCAGGACCACCCCCACCCGCTTCCCGGTTCCGCGTGCCATGGCCCACCTCCCATTTGAGTTCGCGTGCCGACCCGGAAGAGATAGCAGGACCGCTCGCGCTGGCGCCACCCGTGTGGTTTCATCTGGGCCTCACCTTCTGGCCGCCAGGACCCCACCCCATGCGTCGATTCACCGTGCTGCTGCTGCTGCCGCTGCTCGCTTGCCCTGACCCCGTCAAGCCCTCCACCGAGCCCGACGGCTGCGTTCCCCGGACCTGTACCGAGCTGTCCGCCGAGTGCGGCCAGGTAGCCGACCCTGCCTGCGGCGGGACGGTGTCGTGCGGCGACTGTACGGCCCCCAAGACCTGCGGTGGGAACGGCACGCCGAACCGCTGCGAGGTGCCCGGCTGCGTCGCCGAGACCGACACCGAGCTGTGTGCGAAGGCCAAGGTCGACTGCGGCAGCACCACCCTCGAGGACCGCTGCAAGCGCGCGCGTACGGTCACCTGCGGCACCTGCAAGGCGTCGCTCACCTGTGGCGGTGGCGGCGCCCCCAACCGCTGCGGCTGCGCGGTCGAGCCCGACCGGGACTTCTGTGTCCGCTTCCAGCGCGAGTGCGGCGAGATCACCGGGGTGGACCTGTGCGGCGTGCTGCGCACCCTGGACTGCGGCGGCTGCACCGCCCCCCAGCTCTGCGGCGGCGCCGGGGTCCCGGGCCACTGCGGGACGTGCTCCAAGACCGAGACCGACTCCGAGCTCTGCGCCCGGGTGGGCTTCGTCTGCGGCGCGCTCACCGCGCCCGACCTCTGCGGCCAGGAGCGCACCGTGAGCTGCGGCGCCTGCCCCTCCCCCAAGGTCTGCGGCGGGGGCGGCACCGCTGGCACCTGCGGCGACGCCTGCGCCCGCCCGGAGACCGACCAGGAGTTCTGCAGCCGGCTCGAGTCGGAGTGCGGGACGGTCGAGGCCGTGGACCTGTGCGGCCAGGCGCGCACCGTGGACTGCGGAGCCTGCCCCTCCGGCCAGACCTGCGGCGCGGGCTCCACCCCGGGGCACTGCGGAGCGTGCGTCCCCGAGAGCGACGAGCAGCTCTGCGCCCACGTCGGGCGCAACTGCGGGCCCATCACCACCGTGGACTCGTGCGGCGCCTCGCGCAGCGTGGACTGCGGCGCCTGCACCGCCCCCGAGACCTGCGGCGGGGCGGGCAAGCCGGGCGTCTGCGGCGCCGGGTGCACTGCTGAGACCGACGCCGCGCTGTGCCTGCGCCTGGCCAAGAACTGCGGCTCCCTCTCGGCGACCGACAACTGCGGCACGCTCCGGACCGTGGAGTGCGGAAGCTGCACCGCGCCCGAGACCTGCGCGGGTGGAGGCACCGCCAACGTCTGCGGCTTCAACTGCCCCGACCCCGAGACCGACGCGGCGCTGTGCCTGCGCCTGGCCAAGAACTGCGGCTCCCTCACCGCGGTGGACACCTGCGGCCGCACCCGCACGGTCGCAAGCTGCGGGACCTGCACCGCGCCCGATGTCTGCGGCGGCGTCGGCAAGCCCAACGTCTGTGGCGACTGCAACGAGACGGACGCGCAGCTCTGCGCCAGGGTCCAGAAGACATGTGGGCCGCTGGCCGCGACCGACTTGTGCGGCAAGCCCCGGTCCATCGACTGCGGCACCTGCACCGCGCCCGAGGCCTGCGGCGGCGGCGGCGTGGCCAACGTCTGCGCCCCCTGCACCGCGCTCGAGCCGGAGGCGCCCTTCTGCGCGCGCCTGGGCAAGAACTGCGGCGCGGTCACGGGCACCGACGTCTGCGGGAACGCCCGCAGCGTGAACTGCGGGGCCTGCCTCGTCCCCCAGGGCTGCGGCCAGGGCGGCACTCCCAACGTCTGCGGCTGCACCCCCAAGACCTGCGCCGGCCTCGGCCGCACCTGCGGCAAGGTCCCCGACGACTGCGGCGGCGAGCTCGACTGCGGCGCCTGCGCGAACCCCCCGCCCTACTGCATCCGCGTCATGGCCGCGAACATCACCAGCGGGAACAACCAGTCCTACGACCCCGGGGAGGGCATCCGCATCTTCCAGGGGCTCAAGCCGGACGTGGTCGCCATCCAGGAGTTCAACTACGGGAACAAGACCGCGGCCTCGATGCGCCAGATGGTGGACACCGCGTTCGGGACCAACTTCTGGTACTTCCGCGAGCCCGGCGACCAGATCCCCAACGGCGTCGTCAGCCGCTTCCCCATCCTCGCCTCCGGCGAGTGGTCCGACTCCTACGCCCCCAACCGCGACTACGTCTGGGCCCGCATCGACGTGCCCGGCCCGCGCGACCTGTGGGTGGTGAGCCTGCACCTGCTCACCTCGGACACCGGCACCCGCAACAGCGAGGCCAAGGAGATCGTCGCGGCGGTCAAGGCCAACGTCCCGGCCGGCGACTTCCTGATCATCGGCGGCGACTTCAACACCGGCAGCCGCAGCGAGTCCTGCATCACCACCTTCTCGCAGGTGGTCTCCACCTCCCAGCCCTACCCGGTGGACAACAAGGGCAACGGCAACACCAGCGCCAAGCGAAGCAACCCGCTCGACTGGCTGCTCGCCAACAGCCTGCTGCGCGCCGAGGAGGGCCCGGTGGTCATCGGCAGCAAGAGTTTCCCCACTGGCCTTGTCTTCGACAGCCGCGTCTACACGCCGCTCGCTGACGTCGCGCCGGTTCAGTCGGGTGACAGCGGGGCGACCGCCATGCAGCACATGGGAGTGGTCCGGGAGTTCTGCCTGCCGCTCGAGTAGCCGCCGCTACTCGAACAGGCGCGCCACGTCCTCGAGCCGGTCGGGGATGGCGATCTTCTGGGGGCAGTGGGCGAGGCACTCGCCGCAGCGCACGCAGCGGTGGGCGCCCGCCTCCTCGCCTGCCCGGAAGCCGTAGAGGCGACGGGCGTAGCCGACGTCGTCGAAGACGAAGGCGGTGTTGTACTGCGAGAAGCACTCGGGGATGTCCACGCCCGCCGGGCACGGCATGCAGTAGCCGCAGCCGGTGCAGTCCACCTTCAGCCGCTCGGCGTAGCGCCTGCGGACCTCGGCATAGACCGCCTGGTCGTCCGCGGTGAGGTGCCCGGGCCGCGCCTCGCCGGCCACCCGCAGGTTCTCCTCGAGCTGCTCGGGCGCGCTCATCCCGCTGAGCACCACGCTGATCTCCGGGCGGTCGAACGCCCAGCGCAGCCCCCACTCCGCCGCGCTCCACGCGGGCCGCGCCCGCCGGAACGCCTCGGCCACGGCCGGCCCGGGACGCGCGAGCATCCCCCCGCGCAGCGGCTCCATCGCCACGACCCCCAGCCCCTTCGCCGCCGCGTAAGCGAGGCCCTCGACCCCGGCCTGGTACGCGACGTCGTAGAAGTTGAGCTGCAGGAGGCACATCGACCAGGGGTACGCGTCCACGAGCCCCTTCACCCCGGCGAGGGCGTCGTGGCTCGAGAAGCCCACGTGCCGCACCCGCCCGTCGCGGACACAGGCCTTTAGGAACCCGCGGATGCCCAGCGCCTCGAGCTCCGCCCAGCGCGCGAAGTCGACGGCGTGGACCAGGTAGTAGTCGAGGTGGTCGGTGCGCAGGCGCCGAAGCTGGGTGTCGAGCAGCCGGTCCATGTCGGCGCGGTCGTGGACCAGCCAGTTCGGCAGCTTGGTGACCAGCTTCACCCTCCCGCGATGTCCCC
>CAZAIE010000300.1:0-7745 GCA_964485035.1 uncultured Myxococcaceae bacterium
GTCCAATAGGATAGACCCCCTCACCCCGACCCGCGAGGAAGGAGACGGGGGAGAACGCGCCATGGAATCCCGACCCTTGCGGCCCAGCGCCGACGTGTTCCACCGCCTCCGCTGGGACCCGGCCTTCGACCCGGCGCAGTACGTCATCGGCTACGAGACCCACGAGGCGGGGCTGAAGGAACTGCCGCTGCTGGCGTTCGTCCCGGGCGGCGAGATCCCCTGGCATCGGGTGCACTACTTCCGCGACCAGGCGCAGATCGTCTGGGACCGCCGCACCCGGTGCGACCGCATCTTCGGCTCGGGTGACCCGGGCGCGTCGCCGGAGTTGCCGGCGAGCGGAGCCAGCCTCGAACCCCGTTTCCGGGCGCGGGGCTCGCTCGCCTATGCCCCCGTCTCCCGCGACTGGACACAGGGCCGGTGCCCCCGGGCAAGACCCGGCGGGAGCCTGAAGGTCCTCACCCTGAACGCCCTGGCCGATCCGACCGACCTGAAGGCGCGCGTGCCGCACCTCCTGCGCGCACTCGAGGCCGCCGACGCCGACCTGATCAGCCTGCAGGAGGTGACGCGTGCGCTCTGGGACGCCCTCCTCGCCGAGGACTGGGTCCGGCGTGGCTACGCGGTGGCGGGCGAGGGCGGGGTGCGGCTGGTCACCCGGCTCCCGGTGCGCGAGGTCCACGTCCCGGTGGACCCGCCTGGCGAGCGCGTGCTCGTCGCCACGCTGGAGTGGGACTCGCAGCCCGTCCACGTCGCCTGCGTGCACCTCGCGAGCGACCTCTCCGAAGGCGGTCCCGCGCTGCGCGCCAGACAGCTCGCTGCCGCGGTCGAGGCCCTGCGCCGAGGCGCGGACCAGGACGCACGGTTCCTGGTCGGGGACCTGAACTCCGACGACCCGGCGCCCGCGGGAGCGACCTTCGCGGACGCGTGGACCGTCGCCCGCCCTGGCGAGGCCGGCCACACCTTCGAGCCCTGCGAGAATCCGCTCGCCGCGCGCACCAGCCGCAGCGGACGTCCCCGCCGGCTCGACCGCGTCCTTGTTCGGGGAGACCTGCAGGTCGAGGACGTGGGGCTCGTGCGCACCCCCGCGGCGAGCGACCACTGGGGAGTCCTCGTCCGGCTCTCCCGTGATCCGTCAGCGGGCGCCCTGCCCGTCCCGACCAGCGCCCTGGTCCTGGTCCCGCCGCCGGAGGTCTGGGAGCCGATCCAGGAACTCCGCCGCGCCCACGACCGCCACCACCCGCGATGGATGCCGCACCTGACGCTGCTCTACGGGTTCGTCGAGGAGGCCCACTTCGAGGCCGCCGCGAGACGGGTGGAGCGGGCCGTCCGCGACCTCGCCCCGCTGCGCCTCGCGCTCTCCACCTTCGAGACCTTCGTCCATCACGGGAGCACCACGGTGTGGCTGCGCCCGGACGCCCCGAGGCTTGTGGAGCTGCAGCAGGCCCTGCGCGGCGCGTTCCCACGGTGCGACCAGCAGGACCGGCACGGGCGCTTCACCCCGCACCTCACCGTGGGGGACTTCCCCAGCCCGGAGGCTGCGCAGGCGAGACTCGTCGAGTGGCGCAGACGCTGGCAGCCGCTCACCTTCGAGGTGCGCGACCTCTGCCTCCTCTCCCGGCGCGGCAAGGCCGCCTTCGAGGTCCGCCTCCGGGTGCCCCTGGGCCCTCCGCTGGCCGAGCAGGCCACGCAGACGCTCTCGGGCCTCGTGGAAGGCATGCGGGTCCACGTCTGCGGCTCGCACCGCCTGGGCGTAGCGGGCCCGGAGTCCGACCTCGACCTGGTCGGAGTCGTCCCGCCCGGCACGGACGTCTGGACTGCGGCGCGGGAACTGGCCTCGGTGCTTCCCGGAGCGCGGTTGGCCGAGGACGCCCTGGTGCCCATCGTGCGCGGGACCTTCCAGGGCGCGGCGTTCGACCTGGCGCTGACCGGGCGGCCCGCGGGCGTCGCCGACGCCGCCCCGGAGACGCTCTCGGCCGCGGACCTCGAACGCTTCCCGCTGGGCGGACAGCGCTCGCTGCAGGCGGTTCGCGATGCTGCGGCGCTGCTCGCCTCGGCGGAGGCGAGCGTGGGCGCAGACCGGTTCCGCGCGCTGGTGCGCGAGGTGGACGCCTGGACCCGCCGCCGGATGCTGCGCTCGCAGCCCCTGGGATTGCCCGGAGGCATCGCCTGGCACGTCCTGGCCGCCGCGGCGTGCGAGCGGGCTGGAGCCGCGAGCGACCTCGTCCAGTCCTTCTTCGAGACCTGGGCGGGCTGGGACTGGCGGACGCCCGTGGCGCTCGGCGGTGTACGTGCCCGCCGACTCGACTCGCCCTGGGTCACGGTCCTCACGCCTACCGCGCCCCACTTCGACACGGCCCGGAACCTGTTCGGGGCAACCGAGACGCTGGTGCGGGCGGAGCTCGCGCGCGCCTGCGACCCCGAGCACCGGAGCGAGCCCGTCCGCCCCGGGGATTCTCCGCAGCGGCTGGTCCTTCGGCTGGAGGCGGGCGCGGCCGAGCGGCCCCGGGCGATCGGCTGGCTCACGAGCAGGGTGCTGGGCCTCCTGCTCGAGCTGGACGCGCAGACGGCAGTCCGGCCCGTGCGGCCCTACGCACTGTGCGACGGGGTCCTCACGGTCGGCCTGGCGAGTCCTGGCGAGGCGGCCGTGGCGGCCGCGGTCCTGCGCCTGGCCCAAGCGCTGGGCGAGGCGTTTCCCGGCGCCGTCCTCGAGCAGGTGGCAGGAGCCTGAAGCCCGACCTCAGGTCGCCCAGTAGGACTCTTCGAGGCTGTCCTCGCGCTCGGGAAGCGCCTGCACCAGCCGGGGCGAGTTGCGCCGCAGCACCTCGAAGCTCACGCGGTTCGCGTACTTGCAGATCTGGTGGACCGACGAGTACGTGAGGAAGCGGGCCTGGTGCTTGGGGGACTTGGGGGCGGCGAGCTGGTGGTACCGGTTCGCAGCCATGTCGTGCAGCAGGGCCGCGAGGGCCGAGTCGCCCGCGCCGTTGGTGTTGCGGATCTCGCTGGGACCCCCGAGGTACGGGTTGATGTGCGAGAAGACCTTCATGCCCTTCGTGCAGTCCCGCCGGGCCATCGCGCGGCTGTACTCGTAGGCGTTGTACTCGGCGATGGACTTGGAGTGGATGGGGTCCTTGGTCTCCCGCTTGTACTCCTCGTCGGTCCAGGCACCGATGTAGAGCCCGTGCTTGTCGCGGGTGAGCAGGACCATGTCGCACAGCTCGATGGCCTCGCTGGCGGCGAGCAGGGGGTCGTCCTGGCCGGTGATGGCCGCGACCTCGTCCAGGTTGCCGGCCATCACGCTCACGGTGGCGGTCCGGTAGATCTCGCGCAGCATCTCGCGCTTCTCGCGCACCAGGGTCGCCGTGCCCAGGGAGAGGATGACCGGAACCGCGTTCTGGTTGGCGACCTCGATGGCCTTCATCGCCGCGCCGAAAATGGGGGCACGCTCGTCGCGCAGCAGGTAGGCGGTGAGCAGGACCGCGGTGGCCCCCGCGATGAGCGACGGCGGGATGGCGGAGGCGGGCAGCTCGTTCATGATGCCGCGGCTGACGCCGAAGCTGCGCTCGCCGTCCGGGGTCACGAAGCAGATGGCCCGGCCCATGGGACCGTGGGCGGGGTGGAGGTGGTTCAGGCTCACCCGGGAGCTGGTGTTGCGCACGTAGTGGAAGGCGTAGTCGCCGACGGTGATCTGGCTGCTGATGGAGCCGAGGAGCACCGAGTGGTCGTCGGCCAGCACCGAGTAGTTGTGGATGGTGTTGCCGATGGAGCCGCCCGCGTACTCGCCGATGATGTTCCCGCCGGCCTTGAGTTCGGTGTAGGCCTGCTCGACCGTGGCGTCGTCGAGCAGCACGGAGCCGCCCTTGGGGACGCCGTACTTCTTCAGGTGGCTCTCCTCGACCTTGGCCTCGATGTCCACCAGGAGCTGGTCGATGCCGACCACGTAGACGCCCGGACCAGCGACGGGCTCGAAGGCGATGCGACCGCGCTCCGAGACGGGGAAGTAGTGCTTGCTCTTGCGCCGTCCTGGAAACCTCATCGGCAGCCTCGCTGTGGTCCCTCCGCGGGCGGCAATCTACCGATCCGCGCCCCGCCTGTCACGGGGCCTCCCGTGTACGATGTGGGGCGTGTCCGAGCCCTGCCCGAAGTGCCACTTCTCCCCCCCCGAGCGCGCCGGTCCCTTGAGGGAGTGCCCACGCTGCGGCGTGGTCTTCGCCAAGGTCCGCCCGCCGCCGGTAGTGGCCCCGGAGCGCCCGGCGGCGCCCGTCCCCGAAGAACCACCTCCACCAGCGCCTTCCGCCTTCACTGCGGGCGTCGCGCTGCGGCCGTCTCCGGAAGAGGTCGCCCAGGCCCAGTCCCCACTCCCGCGCGAGCGCTGGGTGGACCGCCTGCTCGTCGTCCCCGCCCGGGTCGACCCGATGACGTGGTGGGGTCGGGCGGCGCTGCTCGCGGTGCTGGCGGTGTGGGGAGGGTCGCTGATGTGGGGCGGCTGGGAGGGGCAGCGCGCCTTCCGGTCGGTGCTGCACCTGCCCAATCTGGCCTTCCACGAGTTCGGTCACGTCCTCTTCGCTCCGCTGGGCACCTTCCTCATGTTCCTGGGAGGCAGCCTCTTCCAGGTCGGCCTCCCCTTCGGGATCGCACTGGCGTTCGCGCTGCGGCAGCGCGACCCCATTGGCGCGGCGGCGTGCCTCTGGTGGACGGGAGAGAACCTGCTCGACCTGGCGCCGTACATCGGCGACGCGCGCTCAAGGGCGATGATCCTGGTCAGCGAGGCGGTGAGTGGCGAACTGGGGGACCGGGACAGCCGCGCCCTCAGCCACGACTGGCACAACCTCCTCTCGACGCTGGGTGTGGAGCACTGGGACCACGAGCTCGCGACGTTCACCTTCGGCCTGGGCTGCGTGCTGATGGTCGGCGCGATCGCCTGGGGCGCCTACGTGCTGCACCTGCAGCGTGCACGCCTCACGAGCCCGATGGTCTAGCGGGCCTGGCCGAATCAGAGCTGGCGGCGGACGACGTCGTGCTCCAGGTGGCCGAGGCCCAGCTTCCTCGCCCCCTCCAGCCAGCCCAGCCGCAGCGGGTTGACGGGCCCCAGCGTGGCGATGTTCCGCTCCGCGCGCAGCCGGTTCACCAGCGTGAGCGAGTAGTTGTCCAGCGCGACCGGGTCGGCGGAGGCGGCGAGCATCTTCACCACGGTGTCCGGAGGATCCGAGGTGCCTCCGGTGGTCACGGCCTGGAAGGCATCGAGGACGTGCAGGCGCAGGCGGTTGCGGATGGGGGGCAGGCGGTACAGCTGCGGCATCGTCTCGACCAGGTTGTCGTGGTAGTCGGCCGGGTTGTCGATGATGCCGTAGATGTTCTTGAACGCCGCGGTGACGCCCGAGACATCGTGGGTCTTGAGCACCGGGACGTTGATGGTGACGTCGGTGAGGTCGGTGAGGATGCGACTGAGCCTCGGGGTCTTCTTCGCGATGACGCCGCAGATGGGATCCCCGTAGCCCGGGCCCCCGCCATCGTCCATGGAGTTCACGGTCCCCACGACTTGTGCTCCGACGACCGCCTCGGAGAAGCCGCAGCGCCGCAGCTCGTCCCGGCGCCGGTCCCAGACCACGATGCGGTCATCGCCGATCCCCAGCGACTCTTTTAGGAGATCCACCAGCGCCTTCACCAACGGTACCGAGGTGGGGCAGGCTGCGTTGAGGCAGTTGACCTTGATGCCGATGCGGGTGGCGCCGTCGAACTCGGGGCAGACCTGCTTCCAGAGCTCGACGAAGGAGGGGGCGAGGCCAAGCACCACTGCGTCGAGCATGGGACGGACGTGCGCGGCCTGCAGCGCGTACCCGGGCTCGGTGACCACGCTCTGCTCGCAGTGCACCTCGCTCACCAGTCCCTTGCCCTCGAGCGGGTCCGCGGCGGTCACGTCCTGGCAAGCCTCCTCGACGCGGGGCCAGTGGCCGCCGACGTCCGGGAAGCAGCCTGAGAGCGCGGCGGCTCCTGCGACGGTGGCTGCATCCCTGAGGAACTCGCGGCGGGTCTTGGTCATTCGTGACCTCATGGTCAGGGCCGTGAGTATAGCGGAGCATTCGGGAGGCTGCGGCGCGGCTCCCCCGTACCGGTCGTCCTGTCCAATCCCGAACGCACCGGCACGGCCCCGAGGCCTGCAAGGTGGGCTCTCCGTTGCTTGGAAGGGGACGGTCTTCAGGAGAAGGGATTGCGGACAGACGCACCGTGTTCTCACGCGAGACCCGCGTCCCCCGTTCGGGAATTACTTAACGCCTATTCAGTAACCCTGCTGAATCCCACAGGGCACCCAGGGCCGGTTGGAGGGACGAGCCCCGCTGCGGGCGCCGAAAGGCGCCGCGCGAGTAGGCCGCTTGGCGGTCCGTGTTTCTCGGAGTCACGAGGCAGCGCGCAAGGCACGTCGCGCGGGAGCCGAACGGCCCCCCTCGCTCGCGCCGTCACTTGGGCACGAAACCCAGCAGACTCTTTCCCTTCGAAGTCGTTCTCGGGGCTCCCGGGCCATCCAGGGGTGTCGTGCAACAATCGGAGTGGCCGCGCGGGGCAGTCCTCGATCCCACACCCCGAGTTCGCGGCCACGTAACCCGGGTTGGGTCTTCGTCTGGGTCTGGCGCCTCGCGCCCTCACTCCGGTTAGGATGTTCCGCATTCGACCGGCCGGACCAGGGAGGACCACATGAAGCTCAGCCGCCGCACCTTCATCGGAGCATCGGTCGCAGCTGTCGCAGGCCTGCGGCACGGCGAGGTCCTCGCGGGCGCGGCTCCGGGTCCGGACATCGTCGAAGCTACCGGCACCGATCCCGCCGCCATGGTGAAGGCGTCCCTCGAGGCCCTCGGCGGCATCGGCAAGTTTGTCCGCTCGGGCGACTACGTCGTCATCAAGCCCAACGCCGGTTTCGCCAACCCCGCGGCCTGGGCGACCACCACCAACCCCGACGTGGTCGCCGCCATCGCCAAGGCCTGCCTGGACGCCAAGGCCAAGCAGGTGCTGATCCTCGAGTTCCCGCAGGCCAAGGCCGACAAGTGCCTCGAGCGCTGCGGGCTCAACGCCGCGCTCGCCAAGGTCCCACAGGTGAAGGTGAAGCTCCTCTCCGCCGCGGGCGACTTCCAGAAGGTGGAGATCAAGGGCGGCGTGGCGCTCAAGTCGGTCGAGCTCGCGAAGGCGCTGCTCTCCGCCGACGTGTTCATCAACGTCCCGGTCGCCAAGCACCACTACCAGGCCGCCGTCTCCTTCGGCCTGAAGAACCACATGGGGCTCATCCAGGACCGGCAGTCGTTCCACACCATGCTCGACCTGCACCAGGCGGTCGCCGACCTGGGCCTCGTGGTGAAGCCCCACCTGACCATCGTCGACGCCACCCGCGCGCTGCTCACCAACGGCCCCGCGGGCCCCGGCGAGACGGTGGTGCTCAACAAGCTCGTCGCCGGCCGCGTCGTCACCTCGGTCGACGCCTACACGCTCTCTCTCGCGCGCTTCAACCAGAAGCAGATGACCCCCGCAGACGCCAAGCACATCGAGCTGGCCGCGAAGGCCGGCCTCGGGGCCATCGACCTCGCGAAGCTGAACGTCAAGAAGGTCACCGTCTAGTCCGCCCACCGCCCAGGCCCTCCCGCTGCGCTGCCGGCTGCGGGGGTGGTCTGGGCGCTCCCGTATCACCCCCCTTCCGGTCGCCCCTGAACGGATGCCCAACTCCACGACCCGGATGCTGGCCGCGCTCGCCCTCGCAGGGCTGGTGT
>CAZAIE010000301.1:0-7734 GCA_964485035.1 uncultured Myxococcaceae bacterium
GCCCGAGGAACGTCGGCCCCCAGCCGAGAGGCCTGCCCCCGACCACCATCCCCGCGACCGAGATGGCGATGGCCCCGGCTATCCACATGCCCACGCGGTACATCGCCGTGCGGGCCCCGACGACCAGTCCCTGCTCCTCGGGGCGCAGCGAGTCCACGGTGAAGGCGTCGATGGCGATGTCCTGGGACGCGGACGCGAAGGCGACGAGCAGCGTCAGCGTGGCCACCACGGCCACTGCAGGGTGGCCGGCCTGCCACCCCAGCGCGAAGGTGAGGCCGGCGAGCGCGAGCTGTCCGAGCAGGATCCACCCGCGCTTGCGCCCCAGCCAGGGCAGCCGGTAGCGGTCCATCAGCGGCGACCAGAGGAACTTGAAGGCGTAGGGCGCCTGCGCGAGCGTGATCAGCCCGATGGTCTTGATGTCCACGCCCGAGACCGCCATCCACGCGGGGACGGCGTAGAGCACCAGGCCCAGCGGCAGCCCGGAGGAGAACGACAGCAGGGTCACGGCGCCGAGGCGCCAGCTCTTCAGCGCGGCGCGCAGGCTCTGGGCGGTGGAGGTCTTGGCCAAGGTGTGGGCTTCCTAGCCCTCGCGCGCGGGCGGGGGCGGCTCGAACACGCCGTCCCACTCCTCGCTCGGAGGGTGCGCCAGCAGGGTGCGGCAGCGCTCGACGTAGACGGCGGTGGGTCGGTCGGTCTTGCGCTCGAGGGCGAGGGCCTCGAAGGCCGCGAGCGCGGGCTGGAACTCGCGCCGCCGCCACGCGACGATCGCCAGCTCGAACCGCTCGTGGAAGAGCCGGTCCAAGGGCTCGAGGTCCCTGCGGCGGCTGCAGAGCTCGAGCACCCGCAGCGGACGCACCCGGCCCGGCACGCGCACCAGGTCCAGCTCGCGGGCGGACACGTCCTCGCGCACCTGCTCGAAGGCCGCCTCGTCCACGAGCGCGACGGTCCCCAGCCCGGCGTTGGCCGCCATCACCCGCTCCGCGGCGTCCATCGCCGGGCCGAAGACGGCGAAGCGGTCCTGCGAGAGGCGCCCCTGCCCGCTCAGGTTCCCGATGAGCAGGTCGCCGGTGCAGACCGCGAGCAGCGGGGCGAGCTCGACCTCGTGCTTGTCCCGCCAGCGCTTGGAGAGCGCGGTGAGCTTCTCCTTGAGCTTCAGGGCGCAGCGGGCGGCATCGGCGGCGTGGCGGGCGTTGGGCAGCGGCGCGCCCCAGTAGGCGACGACGGTGGCCCCCACCGCGCGGTCGACCTGGCCGTGCCCGGTGGCGACGGTCTCGAAGATGGCCGCGACGTACTCGTCGAGGAGCCGCATCAGCTCGCGCGGCGGGAGCTTCCGGGAGGCGGCCTCGAAGCCCTGGAGCCCGCACGCGAGCGCGGTCATGGTCCGTCGCTCGCCCTGCTGCGCCAGGTGGTGGGGCCGGCGCAGCAGCTGCTCCACCAGCGCGGGCAGCGCCCACCGGCCCATCGCGTCGCGGATGCGGGCGACCGCCATCCGCTCGTCGGCGAAGTGGACTGCGGTGGCCAGGAGCAGCGCGCCCAGGAACGACATCAGCGGCACCGCGGAGCCGACCCACAGCCCGCCCTGGTACGCCTTCCAGGCCCAGGTCACGTAGGCGAGGCCGACGAGACCGGTGGCGGCCAGCTCGAAGAAGAGCGTCCGCAGCGGCCGGGTCCCGCGGGTGAGGAACATGGAGAAGAGCGCGCCCAACAGCGCCATCGCGAACGCCGCCGCGCCGTCCTGCTCCACCGAGGCGCGCAGCACGCCGTCGCTGCGCAACAGGTTGTCCAGGGCGACCGCGACCGCCGAGGCGTGGCTGCTCTCGCGGTGGGTGGGCGTCGCGGTCCGCTCGCACTCCGCCACCTCGAAGGAGACCAGCACCACCTTGTCCCGCAGCTTCTCCGAGAGGCGCTCGTCCAGGCTCTTGCCCTCGGCGCGCCGCTCGGCGCTGCGCACCAGCGCGAGCACCGGGACGATGGGGTACGGGCTGTCGGGCGAGGTCGCGGCGGGGCCGGAGCCGTAGAAGCGCAGGCGCGACACCCCGTCGCCGTCCACCGGGACCGAGAGATCGCCCAGAAAGAGCCGCCCGCCCTCCAGGCTCACCTCGCGGCGGCCAGTGAGGGCCATCGCCGCGGCGAGCGCCAGCGAGGGGTAGTAGCGGCCCTCGTAGCGCCACAGGTGGCGCACCGAGCGGACCACCCCGTCGGCGTCGCGCTCCAACCGCAGGTTCCCGAAGGCCGCGTCGCTGGCGACCACCTCGGCGATGGGGGCCTGCAGGTTCTGGAAGGTCTTCAGCTCGTGGGCGGCCGCGCCGGCGAAGCCCACTGCGTTGCGCTCCGCGAAGAGCACGTCGGCGGTCACCCGGTCGAGCGTCTCCTCGGCGCGCAGCTCGCGCAGCGTGGGCGCGTCGCGGGCCCCCGGCTCCTTGAGGCGCGCGGCGTCGCGCTCCGCGCCTGCCTTGTCGCGGTAGCCGCCCAGCCAGACCTGCAGGCGGTCCCCTGCGGCCACCAGGTAGGGACGTCCGCCACGGGCGAGGAGCGGCGCCGCGGCGAGCAGGGCCGCCCCGCGGGTGGCGTGGCTCCCCTGGAGGATCGCCCAGCGTCCGGGCTCGAGCACGCCCTCCTCGGGCACGTCCGCGAAGCTGAAGCCGGCGACGACCGCGCCCACCTCCAGGGCCTGGGCGAAGAGCACGTCGTCGTTCTTCAGCCGCGAGCCGTCGGTGAAGGTGGTGTCCAGCACGACCAGGCGGGCGCCCAGGGCGCGCAGCTCGCGCACCAGCGTGCCCAGGTACTCGCGCGGCCAGGGCCAGCCGCCGGCGGTCTCGCGGGCGCGCTTCACCGAGGCCTCGTCGATGGTCACCAGGACCAGGTCGGTCCCAGCGGTTCGGCGCGCGGCGTCGCGGGAGGCCAGCCGATCGAAGAAGGCCGTCTCCAGCTGGTCCGCCGCTCCGCCCGACCGCACCGCCCGCTCGGGGTCGTCGGGGGCGGGCGTCGGCCGCAGCCGCACCACCGCGGCGGCAAGCGCGCCGACGAGGAAGGCCACGAGCAGGCTGGTGGCGAGCTTTCGAGCCAGGGAGAAGCGACCCACGCCCGCGCAGTGTAGCCGCCGCTGCGGCGCACGCCAACGGCTGCTAAGCTGCCCGCCAGGGAGTGAACCTGGGCCGCCGGAGGAAACGATGCACCCCTTGAAGCTCAGCCGCGTCCTCGTCGCCACGCTCCCCCTGGTGGGTCTCGGCTGGGGGTGCAGCCTCCTGGACAGCGCCCAGGCCGACAAGGTCTTCGCCGCCACGCTGCTCGCAACGCCCTCCTACGACCTGAAGCCGCTGCTCCCGGACGCAGGCGGCTACGTGCTGCCGTTCGACGCCGGCGCCCCGCCCACCGCCATCCCCGCGCAGACCATGGCCCAGGTCTTCTTCGGGCAGAGGAACACCGACCCCAGCAAGGAGCCGCAAGGCATCGCCGGGGCCACCGTGAAGCTCACCTACCAGGGCAAGAGCTTCACCCTCCCCGACCGCGGGAACGGGAACTACTCGCTGACCTCCGTCGAGGACGGGACGCTGCAGTACCAGGACGGGAAGGACGGGGTCCTCTACGAGATCACCGTCGACTCCGGCGGCGCCACCTACACCGCGAAGGTGATAGGCCCCGTGGCGGAGCACATCGAGCAGTTCGCGGTGCTCAACGGCCTGCCGCTCGCGCACACGGAGGACTCGGCGCTGAAGCTCACCCGCTCGGGCACCGAGAACGTCGCCTTCACCACGGTGGTCCCGGTCACTACCAGCGGCCTGGGCGACCCGACCTACACCGACCTGCCCACGAAGACCATGGATCTGCTCGACCTCATCGCCAACGACTCGCTCTGGAAGCAGAAGGTGATCACGCTGCCCGCCACCGCCTTCCCCGAGCCGGGGACGTTCTACGCCGTGACCATCGCAGCCGTGCAGCGCGGCGAGACCTCGAGCAACCTCTTCACCACCTCGGCCTTCCTGGTCGGCAAGGCGGACCTGGGACTGGTGAAGACGAAGTGAGGGCTCACGCCACCGAGAGCTTGAGCTCGATCTTCCCGTCGACCTTGAGGCGGATGAAGTAGCCCGAGAGCAGCTCCGCGCTCGCGCGGGGCATGAGCGCCTCGTAGCCACTGCCCTCGCTGCGCGCCTGCGCTTCGATCACCGGGCCGCGGTTGATCAGCCGGAACCGTGGGAAGGCGTGGCCAGGGGCGCGGAGAGGGAGCACGCCGCGCGCGGGGAGGAAGCGAGTCCCAGGGTCGTCGAAGACCGCCTCCTCGTCCTCCAACCGGTCGTAGCGAACCTTGGTCGAGTTCTCCTCGGCATAGAGGCGCGCGGGCTCCTCGCCCACCTGGTCGACGGCGTCGTCGCGAAAGGCGTCCCAGCGCGTGAGCAGCTTGCCGGTGAAGAGGAAACCCACCAGCACCACGTCCTGCTCCTCCAGCCGACCGAGGTGCACGAGACTCCGCTCGCGCCCGACCGGCTGGACCTGCACCTCCAGCCGGGGGCGATGGTGGGCGAGCAGCAGCTCCGCCTTCGCGAGCAGGCGCGCCCGCAGCGACTCGATCTCGGTGGCGAAGAGCCGCTCCTCGTCAAGGGTCCGGGCGTCCAGTTCCTCGCGCGCGGCGGCGAGCTCTTGCTGGGAGGCGACGAGGAACTCGGCGAGCGGATCGGGCGCGGACAGCTCGTGGCCTGTGTCAGGACCCGCGCTGGCAGGGCCCAGCTGACGCGCGCTCTCCACCGAGCGCAGCACCGTCTCCGCGCGGACCTCGAGCTGCTCCCGCGCGCGGGCGCGCTCGGCGCTGGCCGCGGCGTGGGCGAGCCGCAGCTCCCGCCAGGCGTCGTAGAGGTCGACCAAATTGTCCCCGCGGGCGTGGGCGAGGGCGGCCTCCACGCGCGGGTCGCGCACCACCAGTCCGGTCGGCTCCATGTCAGGGTTTCTCGACCGTGGTGACCACCCCTTCGACGATGGTCACCCGGTAGTCGTCCTTGAGCTGCGGCCCGCGGACGTAGGTCCAGACTTCCTGCTGCACGCCCCGGGAGTGGTCGGTGTCCTCGCGGTCGGCCTGGTCCGGCCGTCCCCAGGCGAGCAGCACGGCAGCCTTGTCCATCCCCGGCACCACCTCCCGCGACCAGATGGCGTCCTGGACGTACTTCGGGTACCGGGCGAGCCGCTCCTCGATGTGCAGGTCGGCGATGAAGCGCTGGCGCACCTCGTCGCTCTCGGCGGTGAGGAAGCGCTCCTGCTGCCCGGTGGTGAGGAACTGGTGGTAGCGGTCGTAGAGGTCCTTCGACGGCTGGGAGAGCGCGCGGTAGCGCTCGAGCTGGTCCGGCAGGTGGGCGCAGGCCGCCAGCAGACACAGGACGAACGGGAGGAATCGCATCGCGCCGGGCAGCATACCCCGGGTCAGTAGAGCTCGGCGGGCCCCGGCCACGGCTGGATCCACAGGGCCTTGCGCATCTCCAGGTGCGGGATGCCCGCCTCGTCGAAGATGGGGCTCGCCTCGTGGTAGCCCTGGCCGCGGTAGAACTCGCGCGAGGTGATCTGCGCGTGCACCATCACCCCGTCCAGCTTCTGGCGCTTGGCCTCTTCCTCGAGCGCGAGCAGCAGCGCCCGGCCCACCCCGCGCTTGCGCCAGCTGTCGAGCACCGCCATCCGGCCGATCTGTCCCCACGCGCCGCGCTCGCCCGGGGGCGGGTCGGCGAGGCGCACCAGGCGGCCGGTCCCGATGGCGTGCAGCCCGTCGTAGGCCAGCAGGTGGAACGCCTTGGCGTCCTCCTGGTCGCGGTCGAAGTCGCTGGGGACCCGCTGCTCCTCGATGAAGACGATCTCGCGGATGGCGAGCGCCGAGGCGAGATCCCCCGGGCCCTGCGCTGCGGCGATGCGGAGCTCGAGCGGCTTCTGAGCGTCGGCCATGGGCTTCTTCCTCGGTTCGAAGGGGCGCATCTTGCACCACCCCCGGCCGCGAAAGAAAGCCCCCCGCTACCAGAAAATGAAGAGCAGCAGGCAGAGGAACTGGATCAGCCGCAGGCCCAGCGGCCAGCCCTTCAGGGTCTCGAGAGTGACCTCGTCGCAGCGGGCGAGGAGGCCGCGCAGGTACCCCTCGACGGTCCCTGCCATGCGGGGCCCCAGCACCGCGACGTTCAGCTCCAGGTTGCGGTGCAGGCTCCAGGTGTCGAGGTTGCACGAACCCACCGTCGCCCAGCGCCCGTCGATGACCGCCGCCTTGGCGTGAAGCATGGTCCCGCGGGTCTCGAAGATGCGCGCCCCGCTGGCCAGGAGCTTGCGGTAGCGCGCGCGGGAGGCGAGCTGGAAGCTGGGGATGTCGCTCCGGCCGGGGAGCACCAACGTCACCTCCACCCCGCGGCGGCGGGCCAGGCGCAAGGCGTGGAGCATCCGCGGGCCGGGCAGGAAGTACGCGTTGGCGATGAGGATGGAGCGCTGGGCCCGGCGGATGGCGAAGAGGTACGCGTGGCGGATCTCCTTGCGCGAACGGGCGAGGTGGTTCGCGAGCACGCGGACCACCTCCTGGCCCTCCACCCTGCCCCGCGGCGGCTCGTTGATGGGCTCGCCGCCGTGCCGGCGCCACAGGCGGGCGAAGAGCCGCCCCAGCGGCGCCACCGCCGGCCCGCGCACCTCGAGCTGCAGGTCCTCCCAGCCCTCGCCGCCGTAGCGTGGCCCGGCGTACTGCAGGCCGAGGTTCAGCCCACCGGTGAAGGCCACCAGCCCGTCCACGACCAGGAGCTTGCGATGGTCGCGGCGGAACCAGCGCCAGGCACGGAACCAGGGCCGCAGCTCGAAGACGGCGCGGACCTTCACTCCGCCGGCCTTGAGCCGATCGAGCAGCGGCCCGCACGAGAGCGCCGCCCCCAGCGCGTCCACCAGCACCCGGACGTCCACTCCGGCGCGCGCACGCTCGATCAGCGCGTCCACGAAGAGCCGGCCCACCGCGTCGTCCCAGAACTCGTAGACCTCGAGCCAGGCCAGCCGCTTCGCGGAGGCGATGGCCTCCAGCATCTTCGGGTAGGCCTCGTCGCCCCCCACCAGCAGCGCGACGTGGTTGCCCGGAATGGCCTCCTGCGGCGCGTGCAGGTAGGCCAGCGACACCGGGTCGGGCGGCGGGAGGAGCGGACGCGGCCCGGCGCGACGCCGCTGCCCACGCCGACGCTTGCCCGACCGCCGGCTCACGGACCGACCTCCGAGAAGAGCGGCGCGAACGCCTCTTCCATCGAGAGCGACGCGCCGAACCTCGCTGCGACCTCCGCCTCCAGCGAGTCCTGGTTGCCGAAGACCACCGCGGCCCCGGACTCCGAAGCGGCAAGCGCCCGCACGCACCATGCGCCCTTGTCCCCCGAGACGTAGAAGCCGTACGTCCGGCAGGCCGCCAACCGGGCCTCGTACACCCGGCACCGGCCGCTCGAGAGGTCCAGCAACGGGCAGACACACCGCCGGCCGGGCGAGAGCGCGCGCACCCGGCGCAGCACGTCGTCCCGCACGTCTGGCGGAAGCGCCCTCACCGCGGAGAGGAGCAGGTCCCACTCGGCGGCCGTCGCCCGCGGGGGCTCGGCGAGCGAGCGGCAGCAGGCGTCGCAGCCCGCCCCGCACGGCCAGTCGGGCCGGGAGGCGACGACCTCCCGGCACCTGACGGCGATGCGCTCGTAGACGGCGCGCAGGGCGTGCCCGTCTCTACTTGAGGAGCCCGCGGCGCTTGCCGACGGCGACGAACGCCTGGAC
>CAZAIE010000302.1:0-7728 GCA_964485035.1 uncultured Myxococcaceae bacterium
CCGCCCTCCCTCGGGGTCGCACACCGTGCCCTGGCAGTGCCGCTTCGCCTCGCTCCAGCGACCCGCTGCGTGGGCCCCGAAGCCGGCGGAGACCGCGAGCGAGGCGGCAGCCACCCCCGCTCCGGTCCACGCGAGCCCGCGTTGCCAGCCGCGCCCCCTGGCGACCTGGTGGGTGACGCGCGGCTCGGGCCCCAGCGGCTCCGGTGACACGGTCGGCGGCGACGCCTCCGCCGCGGGACGGCCCAGCACGCCGAGATCGAACGTGAGCAGCTGCGCTCCAGGTGGAACCTCCAGCGCGAGCGTCCGCGGCGGCTCATCCGGGAGCAGCAGCGCGACCTCGACGACCCCCGAATCGACCGGCACTCCGGCTGCCCAGCGCGACGGGTCGATGGCCCGCCCGGCGATCCGCAGCTCGCCGTGCGGACCGAGGAGATCGGCCGCGCCCTCGACCCGCACCCGCGAGAGCCGCGCCTCGAGCGCAGCGGCCCGCTGCTGGGCGACCTGCTCCCGCACCTTCTGCCCCGAGTCCCGCGCCCAGGCCTCCGCCTCGCGGAACCGCTCCCAGGCGCTCGCGATGCGGCCCTGCTGCTCGTAGCAGTCGGCAAGGTTGAGGAGGGTTCCCAGCGCCCGCTCGGCCTCCTCGCTCGCCCGGAAGCGCTCGCAGGCCTCCGCCCAGCGCTGCTGGGAGGCGAGCTCACGCCCCTCGGCGAAGAGCACCTCCGCGCGGCTGGACTCGGCCCCCGCGCAGCACCAGCGCGATCGTCCAAGACCGCGTCGTCACGGGCGAAAGCACGGCGGGATTATCCACGAGCCCCGGTCCGCTGCGCCATTTTTCGGGGAGGGGGTCTCCAGCAGTCGAACCCGCAGTCCTCTCGGAGACACCATGCGCACCCTGTTCGTCCTCGCCGTCGCCCTCTCGCTCGCCGCCTGTGGCGGCTCGAGCAGCAAGGCCAAGCCCAAGACCGCCACCACGCAGAAGGCCGGTGGCGCGAAGTCGGCCGAAGCGGCCAAGACCTCGAGCCAGAAGGCCGGGAGCGCGGTCACCGACGCCAAGGGCTCGGCCACGAGCAAGGGCGAGACCGACGGCGGGGTGGCCTGTGACGGCTCGCTCGAGGGCGTGGGCTTCTGTGCCTCGGACACCGCGGTGGTCTTCTGCGCCGGGGGCGAGTGGTGGGCGCTCGACTGCTCCGCGCTCGACGCGGAGGCGTTCTGCGGCGTGGACAGCGAGACCGCCCAGCTCGACTGCTGGGTGGAGTAGGTCCCGGCCCGCGCGGGACCGGACAGTCCTCCCGAGGCTGCCCGGTCCCGCGCGGCTCGGCGCTCCAACGCGACCTGGCGAGCGGGAAGAAGCTGTGGACCGCGCCCGCCCACGGCCATGCGCCGCCGGCAGTGGACGAGACCAGCGTCTACACCTGGGCGCCCGCCGGGCTCGTCGCCTACAGCTACGCGCCCATTCCCCAGGCAGGGCCGACCGGGAACTCGACTATCGTCGTGGGCCCGGAGGTACCCGTGCCCACCCCCCTTGCGCTCGCCTTGCTGCTCGCAGCGGTCCCCCCAACCTCACCGGGCGATCCACTCGATGCCCTCATTCTCGGCGGTGGCAAGACCACGGCCGAGGCCCAGCAGTGGCTCGGTCACTGGCGTGCCGTCACGCCCGAGTTGGAGGGACTCTTCGCGCTGGCTCCCGGCTATCCCAAGGTCGTCGAGTCGAGCACGCTCCCCGGGCTGAAGGCGGGGTTCCACGTCGTGGTGCTCGGCTTCTGCCCGGCCGCGCAGCGCGAGGCCCCGCACCGGTTCGCCAAGGCGGTCTTCCCTGGCGTCTACGCCAAGCCCGTCACCGGACAGTCCGCGGCGTGCCCGGAGGTCGCGCCCGGCCACCGGCTCGAGGACGCACAAGGGCTCGTGCAGGGCACGCACCGGCTCGCCGTCCTCGCGCTTGCGCCGAAGGCCCCGGAGGGCTCGGTGATCCTGCGCTTCCTCCTCTTCAAAGAGGAGCGGATGCAGCGCAGCGGGACCGCGCAGCACCTGGGCACCGCCGGCGGCGAGACCCGCTATCAGGCCAGACTGGAGACCACGAAGCGCGCGATCGTGGCCACCGTCACCGAGACGAAGGGCAGCGCCACCACCCGGTCGATCACGGAGTTCGGCGTCGCCGACGGTGAGTTCGACATCCAGGAACGGTGAAGGCTCCGCACGGCTCGTTCACCTGCCTCTTCGAACCGCCAGCGGGACGGCGCGCAACTCCTCACCCCGACCGCGCCGCCGGGAAGTACTCGATCTCCTCCAGATTGAACTCCCCGTAGACGAAGTCGCCCTGCGCGGTCTTCCAGGTCGCATCCCCCCTCGCCGGCAGCCGGACCCCGCCGAACTCCCGGCGGCCGCGCATCGGCGTGGACCAGGGCAGCTTCTGGAAGGTCTTCCCGTCCGAGCTCAGGAACCGGTCCTCAGACACGAAGTCCACGAGGTCCCCCTGGTCGTCGAAGCTCAGCACCGCAGAGACGGTGATGCCCTGCCGCGTGTACTCCCCACGCACGTGCCGGGCATCCAGCTCCGTCCAGCGAATCGGCGCGGCGAGCAGCGCTCCCGGGGCCATCACACAGAGGTCGTTGAAGATGGTCACCGTCTCACCCTGGTTCATCTCCGGTCCGCGCCCGTCCACCACGTCCACCAGCGAACCGACGCGGATCTGCATGCGCGCCTCGCCTCCCATGAAGGCGTGCAGCCCATCGAACGGCACTCCCTTCATCGATGCGTCGATGAAGAAGAGCCTCGCCGCAGGCTCCTTTGCGTCCACGAAGTTGTGCTGCTCGGAGGTGAAGGACATCCACGGGGCGTCGAGCCCGTTGCGGAGGCGACCGTGGAACCGCGCCCGGAAGCCGAGCACGCGGGGACGCCCCACGACGCCGACCTTCCGCAGGAACGTCTGGAGCGGCGCCGGCAGCGGTGCCAGGTCTGCCTCGGTCACGATCGGAGCGGACGGCGGAAGCCCTTCCAGGCGACGCACACTCTCGCGCTCGTAGACCGAACGGAACCCATTCGGGCTGGCCGCGGCGATGGAGACGATCACCGGCAGGAGCGCGATGAGGTTCGGGAGCGACCCGAACTTCGCGTCGGACCAGGCTCCGAACACCAGGACCTGGGAAACCAGCAACGCTGGCGCAGCTGCGATCCACCAGCGCCCGGGAGTGACCAGGAGCAGCGCCGCTGCGGCCACGAACCCGACGGCCGCGAGCAGCCAGAAGCTTCCAGCCACCCTCCCGATGGGGAGCTTCAGCGCAGCGACCTCGGAGAACCCGAAGCCCTTGGCGAAGCCGAGGAGATGGATGAGGCCGTGGACGAACAGCAGGACGGCAAAGGCGATACGCATGGTCGGGTCTCCGGAGCGGAACAGGAACTACGGGCTCTGCTTCAGCCATCGTGAAAGAAAGGGCGATTCGGCGACGATCTCGAGGTCGAGCGCTCGGAGACGCTCAATGCACTCAAGGCTCACCTCCGTGCCCTGACAGAGGACGAGCAGGGTCGCGGGCGGCAGGGTCTTCAAGAACGCGAGAGCCTCGTCGTCGAGCAGGCCTTCGAAGTGGATTGCGATACCTGAGCGGTGAGCACGGAAGGTCATGCCGCTCTGGATATCAACCTTCGGGCCAGCGCTTGGATTCACCGACTGTTCACGCTGATATCGCCGAGATTTCAATATCTTGAGTCGAGCCTGGCACCACACCTCCCTCTTCCCGCGCCCCAGCTTTCGACAACATCCTGCTGGCGATATTTCGCCACTGACGATTCCCCGTTACTCTCTCGACCATGCCTCTCGACCCTCGACTCCGCCTTCTCCTGGCCGCGACCACCGGCCCCGTCTCCATCGACGCCCTCGCCTCCACGAACCTCTGGCGACCCAGCACGCTCCTCGCGGCCATCGAAGACGCACGCCTCGCCGGCCAAGTAGAGGTCGATGCGAACCGGGAACACCTGGTCTGGAAGGGCAGCCGGGAGGACGTCCTGTCTCAGGGGGCGAAGGAGGACCTGGCCGCTCTCCTGACTGCTCCGGCCTGCGTCGAGTGGCTGCTCCAAGGTGCCAGGGCTGCCGTCCGCGGCCGCCACTTCCCTGCCGCCGAGGCCCTGTACCGAGCCCTCGTCCACGTCGTCCCGGCGCAGCGCGCTGCCTTTCCGGGGGGCGAGGCGACCTGGGTCGCTACGGTGCTCGAAGCCACGCGCCTGTTCCGCTCCGCCTGGCTCATCGACCCGGCCGTGCTCGACGCCGCCATCGCCTTCGCCGAGGAACACGGCGACCTCGCCACCCAGGCCGTCCTGCTCTCCGCCCGCGGGGTGCGAACGCTCTCCGAGGACCTCGAGCGCGCCCACCGGTTCTTCGACTGGGCCACCGAGGCAGCCGAGGCCCTCGCCGACCCGCGGATCCGCGCCGAGGTCCGGACCTACATCGCCGTCTCGCTGATCCTCTCAGGGCGGCCCGGCGCGGGCATCGCTGCGTTCGAGGCGCTGGTTGGAGCTGTCCAGGGCGACCTGCTCGACCCGCACTCGGGAATCCTGCTGGACCTCGAAGGCGCAGTGCCCGCCTCCGCCCTGTCGCTGCTGGCCCATGCGTACGCAACGCTCGGAGACCACCCGCGCGCGGTCGATCTGATGGAGCGCGCGCTCGCCCGTGGCGTCGAGCTGGAGAACCGCGCGCTCGAGGCCCAGGGCCACGTGATGCTCGGGGTGGCCTTCATGCTCGCGGGCGATCGGACTGCGGCAGCCGCACACGCCGAGGCCGCAGCGCCCTGGTTCTCGGGACTCGCGAGTCCCTACGCCTGGGCCTGCGCGCTCACCCTCGCCTGGTCGCGGCTCGAGAAGGAGCCCAAGGTCGCCCACCAGATTCTCAGCGCGGCGCTGCCGGGCTACCTGAAGACCGGCCGCTACTGGATCGGCGGGTCGCGCGCACTCGAGCTGCTGCAGGGATTGGAGCAGGCCGGACTGCCGCCGCTCCCCGGGCTCTCGCTCACCGAAGAGATCGCCCGGCACCTGGACGCCCCGCAGCCGCTCTTCGCCGGCATCGCGCACCGCTGGGCCGCGCTGCTCGCGCCGCAGAGTCCCGAAGTACGTGCCCACCTCGCGCGTGCCACGAAGCTGCTGCGCGAGGCCGGCGGTGGTCCCGAGCTGTGGCAGGCGCTCGCAGACGAGGCCGCCGCGGCCGAGCAGGACGACGACCGCGCCACCGCCGAGCGCCTTCGAGCAGAGCTCCCACGCCAGGCGCCCCGCCACGGCCAGTCGGATCCGCTGCGGCTGGCCAACGCCGTCTTGGACCTCGGACGGCTGACGGCGCTCCCGACGAGCCCCGAGGGCCCATGGGGCGAGATCGCCGCGAGGCTCTGCCACGAGCTGGGCGCGGAGCGCTGCGCGGTGGTGCTGCTGGAGGAGACCGGCCCCAAGACGCTCGCCGCCCGAGGCGCGCCCGGCTGGAGCGACCTCGCGCTGCGCCGGGTGACGCAGCAACCGCCGCACACGCCGGTCTTCGAGCCGGCGCTGGGAGGGACGCGTGGTCAGGCGGTGCTGGTCCCCTTCGACGACGGCGCGGCGCGGCGCGGAGTCCTGGTCCTGGAGAACCGCGACACCACGGCAAAGGTGACGCCCGCGGACACCGGACTCGTCGCCGCGCTGGGGCGGCAGCTGGGCATCCTGCTCGGAAACCTCGGACTCTGGCGCGAGCTGCAGTCCTTGCGACAGCGGCTGGAGCAGGAGAACCGCTACTACCGGGAGAGCACGGGCGCGGCCCCGCTCGGCGGCGGGCGCATCGTCGGGGGCGGCGCGGCGATGCGCGAGGTGCTGGCGCTCGTGCAGCGGGTCGCGCCCAGCACCACGCCGGTGCTGGTGACCGGCGAGACCGGCGTCGGCAAGGAGCTGATCGCCCGGGAGGTGCACCTCGCCTCGCGGCGGCAGGCAGGACCCTTCATCACCGTGCACGTCGCGGCGCTGCCGTCGGGGCTGGTGGCGAGCGCCCTCTTCGGACACGAGCGCGGAGCCTTCACCGGAGCGACGACGCAGGCCCGGGGCCGGTTCGAGCTGGCCCACGGCGGCACCCTCTTCCTCGACGAGGTGGGTGAGCTGTCGCTGGACGACCAGGTGCGGCTGCTGCGCGTGCTGCAGGACGGGACCTTCGAGCGCGTCGGGGGAAGCCGGCCGCTGCGCTCGGACTTCCGGCTGGTGGCGGCCACCAACCGCGACCTCTCCGCCGAGGTGCGCGCGGGCCAGTTCCGCGAGGACCTGTACTTCCGGCTCGCGGCCTTTCCCATCCGCGTGCCGCCGCTGCGCGAGCGCCGCGACGAGGTGCCCACGCTGGCGCTGTTCTTCCTGGAGCGCGTCTCGCGCAAGCTGGGGCTGCGGTTCGACGGCCTCCTCGAGGAGGACCTGGAGCGACTGGTGCGCTACCCGTGGCCGGGGAACGTCCGCGAGCTGGAGCACGTAATCGAGCGGGCGGCGCTGCTGTCGGATCCGCCGCGGCTGCGGCTGCCCGTTTTGGAAGACCCGGGGCTGCGAGGCGAGGCGCCCGCGGGCAAGCCGCTCGCCGAGGAGTGGGTGACGCTGGCCGAGGTGGAGCGGCGCTACGTGCGGCGCGTGCTGTACCACGTGCACGGGCGCGTGAGCGGACCGGGCGGAGCGGCAGAGCTCCTGGGACTCAAGCCGTCGACC
Organism: uncultured Myxococcaceae bacterium; assembly: GCA_964485035.1. Classification (GTDB taxonomy): domain Bacteria; phylum Myxococcota; class Myxococcia; order Myxococcales; family UBA5297; genus CAZAIE01. The sequence continues at coordinate 6,682 of CAZAIE010000302.1, forward strand.
CTGCAGTTCTGGATCGATCAGCTCGGGCTGCGCGACGAGCTGGCGCTGGCGCGAAGAGGGCGACCGCGGCGGGGGAAGAAGACCGCGGGGTGAGCGTCCCTACTGGCACTGCGACACGAGCCGGCCGCCCACCGAGATCACCCCGAGACAGTGCGCTCCCGTCGGACAGTCGCCGTCGGTGCGGCAGCTACACACGAAGCTCGCCACGTCGCAGTGCTTCCCGCCGCTCCTCACGCTGCAGTCGGAGTCGGAGGTGCAGCGGCACTCCCCGTTGCCGCACCAGGGCCCGAGCGGGCTCCCCGCACAGTCCGCAGGAGTGGTGCACCCCACGCAGCGCGCCTCGGGCGAGCAGTGCCTGGCGAAGCGCTCGGAGGCGCAGTCCGCGTCGCTGGTGCAGACCCCGCACTTCCCCGTCGCCAGGATGCACCGGCGCAGGCCAGTCGCCTTCCAGTCGCAGTCCGCGTCGGAGGTGCACGGCGGCTTGCACTCCGACATCCCCGAGAACGAGTCGAGCGGCGCGCAGCGCGTGTATGGCGCGAGGGTGCACTCCTGATCGCTGCGGCAGGTGCACTGCGGGGTGACGGTGACGATGGCGCACTGCGCGCCGTGCACGTTGCCCACGCAGCTGCCACAGCCGCAGCGCCGGCCCCACAGGCTGCTCTCCAGGCACTCGTTGCCGGCGGTGAAGCTTCCCGCGCAGTCGGCGGCGACCGCGCAGCTGCACCGGCCGGTCGTGGTGTCGCAGTCCCCTCCCACCCGCAGCGCCGCGCAGTCCGCCCGCGTCCGGCACTCGACGCACGTGCCCGAGACACACGCCGGTCGGGCGTGGGGGCAGTCGCCGTCGCCGAGGCAGGCGACGCAGACCCCGGCCACCGAGCAGCGGCCTCCAGGACACTGCGAGTCGTCGCGGCACTGGACGCACTTCCCGCTCCCCGCCTGGCAGAAGGCGAGCCCCGGAGTGGCCCGGCAGTCCGCGTCGGCAGTGCACGGCCTGCGACACGCGCGCTCCGAAGACCCGGCGGCGACCGGCGCACAGAGGGTGTGGGG
>CAZAIE010000303.1:0-7723 GCA_964485035.1 uncultured Myxococcaceae bacterium
GGCACGAGGTCCTTCAGCGACTGGCCGGCGCCCGGACGAAGCGCGTCCGCGCCGAGGCGCTGGAGTGGCTCGGCGCACTGCTCGACGAGCGTGCCGACACCCCGGTCGAGCGGGTGCGCGACCTGCTCGACGCCCTGCACCCGGAGGCCCGCGCCCAGGGCCTCCGGCTGATGCAGCGCGACCGCTTCCGGGACCAGACCTCCCTCTGGCTCTCGCTCGCCGAGTCGCCCTGGGACGACGTCCGCGCGGTGCTCGTCCAGCACCTCGAGCAGCGCGCGCGCCTGCTCCCGGACGGCACCTTGCGCCACGTGTTCGCGACGGTCCTGCTCGGGGTGCACCGCGGGGGGCGCGAGAAGCGCCGCGTGGTCGACGAGCTGGCCCGGCGGATTGTCCGGGCCCCGGCGGAGGCTGGCTCGCTGCTGCCGCTGCTCGCGGTGGCCCTGCGCTCGATCCGCGCGCCCGAGCGGCGTGCCGCGCTGGCGGCGCTGGCCCAGGCGGCGTTCCGGCAGCCGAAGCTGCGCGCCACGCTGGCCGAGACCCTCCCCGAGCTCAGGCTCTTCGACGAGGTCCCGGCGTGAAGCTGGACCTGCGCTACCTGGGGCGCAGCGAGGCGCGGGCGATGGCCTGGGGCACGGCCCTGCGCCTCTCGCCCAACCTCTCCCGGGCGCGCGTCGCCTTCGACGCCGAGCTCGTCCACCCGCTGCGGTTCCGCGAGGCAATCAGCGCGCTGCACGAGGTAGTGGTGGGCGACCTGCGGTTCAAGCCGCGGGACAAGAGCGGCTACGCAGCCTTCAAGCGCCAGCGTGCCCTGGAGGAGCAGCGGCTGCGGACGGCCGTCGCGGACAAGGTGCACCGCGAGGAGCTCGCCCGCCAGGCCGCGCAGCCACCAGCGCCGGCGGAGCTGGGCGCCCGCTTCCAGGTGATGCACTCGCTCTACTGGGCCGCGTGGCAGGCCTGGACCCACGAGGTGTGGCTCTCGGAGCTGGTGCGGCACGTCCTCGCCTTCGACCCGGTGGTCACCGTGGCGCCGGACTGCGTGTTCTTCGAGGCCTTCGCCAGGGACGAGTCGAGCTACGGCGCGCTGTACGTGGACCGCGGCGCCTTCCGCAACGAGACGGGCACGGGCGAGGGCACGACCAACGTCGACTACTCCGCGGCGCTGTTCGAGCACTTCCAGCAGCTGCGCACCTACCGCTCCACCCGGCTCCAGGTGGACCCCGCCGGCTTCGAGGTGAAGGTCGAAGGCCACCCGGACCTGCGCGAGGACAAGATCGACCTGCCGCCGAGCTGGCTGCGCGGCTTCGGTCAGCTCCAGGCGGCGCTGGGCCTGCCCTCACGGCGCGTCGATCTGCCTCCCGGCTCCGTGTACTCCGTGCTGGCGTTCCTGCGCCGCCACCGCGAGAGGACCGGGCCCCGCTCTCTTCTCTTCAAGCTCGTCCCCGGTCAGGTTCCCGTGCTCGTGCTGGAACCCTGGGGCACCGCCATCACCTGCCACGGTGCGCGGGCGTGGGACGGCCCCGCGGAGGAGCTCAAGGTCTGGGGCCGGCGGCGCCTGCTCGCGCTGGCCCGCGTGCTGCCGCTCGCCGAGCGCGTCGAGGTCCGCCTGCTGGGCAGCGGCCTCCCCAGCGTGTGGATCGCGCACCTGGGCGAGATGCGGTTCGTGCTGGCGCTCTCCGGATGGACCGCGAACGACTGGACCAGCGGCGCGGCGCTCGAGGGCTTGGGAGCGCACCGGGTCGCGCCGGCCGAGACCACCGAGGCCGTCCAGCGCCACCTCGAGCAGGCCCGGAGCGCGTCGCTCGCCCAGCTGTTCCACGCGGTCCCGGCCTCCGAAGGGCAACTCCTGGGCGCGCTGCTCCAGCTCGCGAAGCAGGGCCAGGTGATCTACGACCACGCGGCCCAGTCCTACCGCTTCCGCCAGGTGATGCCGGTGGCGCTCTCCGAAGCCGTGCTGGGACCCGAGCCCGCCGAGGTGGTCGCCGGCAAGGGCATCTTCCTCGCCGACGGCGTCCGGGTCCTGCGCCGAGAGCCGGTGCCGGACTCCAACAAGCGGCGCTTCTTCGCCGAGTCCGCGGGCATCGCGTGCGAGGGCGTCGTCGACAGCGACGGCGGGCTCTCGGCGGGTCGCTGCGGGTGCAGCCACTTCTTCCGCTTCCGACTGCGCAAGGGCCCGTGCCGGCACCTGCTCGCGTTGAAGCTCACGGTCCAGGCCGAGACTGCTCGGGGCGGACGATGAACGGCTCTTCGCTTGACGCCTGCACCACGCCGATGCCAACCCTGGGCCCCGGCCCGGTGATGATTCAAACCGAAGTCCAACCCTGCAAGGAGGTACGACCGCTCGAGCCCGCAGGCTGCGGCGCTACGCCGTGGCGGAAGTCGCTCCACCATGCTTCCCCGCGCCCGATCTGCTTTTTGGCGTCCAGGGACCAGTTGCCCTGGCACTAAGGCGACCCGAGGGTCTGTGGGCAACAGGTCCCCGGACGCCTTGGTGATCGGACGCGGTCCCAAGCTCGAAGTCGGGCGGTCGTGCCTCCTTGCAGGGCTGGACTGGTCTCGCGAGGGTCCATGTCCATCTGGGACAAGTTCAAGAGCGTGCTCGGCCTCGGTCCCGGACCGGCGGACGAGCTGCGCACGCGGGTCGAGGCCGCGGTGCTCGCGCGCTGCCAGGCCCGGCGCTGCTTCGTCCCGCTCGAGGTGACCGCGCAGGTGACCGAGGGCTCGGCGCAGCGGCTGGCCGACCTCCAGCGGGCATCAGTGGCCCTGGAGCGTCTCGCGACCAGCGGGTTCCTGAAGCCGCTCGGCTACACCCGCACCTTCCGCCCCCACCCCGTCGGCGCCTGGGTCTACCACCCGCTCGACGTCGATCCCTCGACGTACACCCCAAGCACGGCCATCGATCTCTCCGGGCTCGCGCCGGTCGCCGCCCCCGCCACGGACCGCTTCCAGAACCCTGCGCTGTTCGGGCTCTCGGAGGAGGAGCTGGTGAGGCGGGGCGAGCAGATCGACCCGAGGCGCGTGCGCTTCCCGGAAGGCCGCGACGCCTTGCCGCCCGCGACGGACGAGCGCACCCGGGCCATCGACCAGGGCCTGGTGCTGCGCGGGCTGCTCACCGAGGAGCAGGTCGCCGAGATCCACCGGGTGGGCGAGGCCTGGGGACGCCAGAAGGACGGCGAGTGGTTCGCGCGGGCGCTCGCGGCCCGCACCGCCGACGAGGCCGTCGAGCAGCTTCGCCGGGAGCGCGCCGAGCTCAAGGCCGAGAAGCGGCGCCTCGCGGCGGAGCGCGCCCAGCAGCATCGGGAAGGCGTCGCGCGAAGACGCCTCGAGGACATCGTCCACCTCGGGCGCGGCGTCTCCCACGGTCTCGCGGACCGGAAGAGCGACGCTGAGGCGCTCCGCGCGAAGGGTCTGCCCTTGCTGTCCACCCCCGCGGACGTCGCGCAGGCGCTGGGCATCACCGTGCCGCGGCTGCGCTGGCTCGCCTACCACTCCGAGGCGGCGGAGCGGACGCACTACGTCTTCTTCGAGGTGCCCAAGCGGTCGGGCGGCACCCGGCTGCTCGCCGCGCCCCACGAGGAGCTCGCGAAGGCCCAGTCCTGGATCCTCACCAACGTGCTGGAGCGCCTGCCCACCGAGCCGCCTGCGCATGGGTTCGTGAAGGGCCGCTCGACGGTCACCAACGCCGCGCCGCACCTGGGCCGCGAGCTGGTGGTGAACCTCGACCTACAGGACTTCTTCCCGTCCATCTCCTTCCCGCGCGTGCGCGGCGTGTTCCAGAAGCTCGGCTACTCGCCGGCGGTCGCGACCGTGCTCGCGCTGCTCACCACCGAGTGCCCGCGGCGGCGGGTCGAGTACGAGGGCACGACGTACCTGGTCGCCGTGGGCCCGCGCGGCCTGCCCCAGGGCGCCTGCACCAGCCCCGCGCTCTCGAACCAGGTCGCGCGCAAGCTCGACAGGCGGCTGCTGGGGATGGCGACGAAGCGGGGGTGGACCTACACGCGCTACGCGGACGACCTGACCTTCTCGACCGGCGCGGACCACCTGGGCGACGTGCCCCGGCTGCTCGCGAGCGTGCGCCACATCGTCGAGGAGGAGGGCTTCGCCATCCAGGTGAAGAAGGGCCGCGTACAGCGACGCTCCGGGCGCCAGTCGGTCACCGGCATCGTGGTGAACGACAAGCCGGGCGTGCCGCGCGAGGAACTCCGCGCGCTCCGGGCGCTGCTGCACAACGCGCGCAAGACCGGGCTCGCCGCCCAGAACCGCGAGCAGCACCCGGCCTTCGAGGCCCACGTCCGCGGCCGCATCGCCTACGTGTCGATGGTCGACCGGGAGAAGGGCCTGGCGCTGCTCCGGCAGCTGGAGGCGCTGCCCCGCTGAGCGCGCGCCGCTCCCCTGAACCCGGCGTTGCCACCCGGGACCCCCTCGGGTAGGGTGCGACCCCTTTTTCCGGGTGGGAAGCAGGGCATTCCATGGCCGACGCAGACCTCCAGAGACAGATCCGCCGGCGGCGGACCTTCGCGATCATCTCGCACCCCGACGCGGGCAAGACGACCCTCACCGAGAAGCTGCTGCTCTACGGCGGCGCCATCCACCTCGCCGGGTCGGTGAAGGCCCGCCGCGCGAGCAAGCACGCCACCTCGGACTGGATGGAGCTGGAGCGCCAGCGCGGCATCTCGGTGACCAGCTCGGTGCTGCAGTTCGAGTACGACGGCTACGCGGTGAACCTGCTCGACACCCCCGGCCACCAGGACTTCAGCGAGGACACCTACCGGACGCTGGCCGCGACGGACGCGGCGGTGATGCTCATCGACGGCGCCAAGGGCGTCGAGGCGCAGACCAAGAAGCTGTTCAAGGTCTGCCGCCAGCGGGGCATCCCCATCTTCACCTTCGTGAACAAGATGGACCGCGACACGCGGCCGCCGCTGGAGCTGCTGGACGAGCTGGAGGCGGTGCTGGGCATCCGCAGCTGCCCCATCAACTGGCCGGTCGGCGCGGGGCGCGAGTTCCGCGGGGTGTTCGACCGCCGCAAGAACGAGTTCTTGCTCTTCGAGAGCGCGAGCCACGGCACCGAGATGGCCCCGATGCAGGTGGCCGGGGCCGAGGACCCCGCGGTCCAGAAGCTCATTGGCGAGAGCGCGCACGCGGCGCTCATCGAGGAGCTGGCGCTCTTGGACATCGCCGGCGACCCGTTCGACCACGCGCGGGTGCTGCGCGGCGAGCTCTCCCCGGTGTTCTTCGGCAGCGCGATGAACAACTTCGGCGTGCGGCCGTTCCTGGAGACCTTCCTGGGCCTCGCGCCGGCACCCTCGGGCTTCGACACCTCGAAGGGCCGGCTGGAGCCCGACGACCCGCGCTTCTCGGCGTTCGTCTTCAAGATCCAGGCAAACATGGACCCCGCTCACCGGGACCGCATCGCCTTCATGCGCGTCTGCTCCGGGCGGTTCACCAAGGGGCTGTCGGCCAAGCACGTGCGCATGGGCCGCGACGTCCGCCTGGCGAACCCGCAGCAGTTCATGGCGCAGGAACGAACGATGATCGAGGAGGCGTACGCCGGGGACATCATCGGGCTGTTCGACCCCGGCCACTTCCGCATCGGCGACACCCTGGTCTCGGGCGGCGAGGCCTTCGAGTTCGGGGGCATCCCCCACTTCTCGCCCGAGCACTTCGCCTGCGTGCGGGTGAAGGACGCGATGAAGCGCAAGCAGCTCAAGAAGGGGCTCGACGAGCTGGCGCAGGAGGGCGCGGTGCAGGTCTTCCACCAGCGCGGCCTGGGTGACCGCGACCCGTACATCGGCGCGGTCGGCCAGCTCCAGTTCGACGTCCTCAAGTTTCGCCTCGAGCACGAGTACGGCGTCGCCCCGGTGCTGGACACCCTGCCCTACGTCTACGCGCGCTGGGTCACCGGCGAGGCGTTCGACCCCAAGGCCATGGAGCGCAACGACGCGGTCCTGTGCGTGCAGGACCGCGACGGGCGCGCGGTGGTGCTCTTCCGCAGCGACTGGGCGCTCTCCTGGACCCGCGAGAACTTCCCCAAGCTCACCTTCCGCGACACCGCGCCGGCGAGCATCGAGGGCATCCACCTCTGAGCCGATGAGAGGCCGCGGGCGGGGCCTGGAGCCGTCTACCCCGCCCGCTCCTGCATCCTGCGGACGACGGCGAGGATGAGCCCGCGCGGCGCGAGGCTGGACGCCCAGGCGATGAACCGGAAGAGCAGCCCCGGCACCACCAGCCGACGGCCCTTCATCAGCGCGTCCAGGCCGGCCCGCGCCACCGCCTCGCTGGTCATGGGCCGCATCATCTTGAAGAGATTCGACTCGCCCAGCTTCGCGGCCGCCTCGAAGTTCGTCGAGGTCGGGCCCGGGCAGAGGGCGGTGACGGTCACCCCGGTGCCCGACAGCTCGTTGTGCAGCGCCTCGGAGAACGAGAGCACGTAGGCCTTGGTGGCGTAGTAGACCGCCATCAGCGGCCCCGGCTGGAAGGCGGCGGTGGAGGCCACGTTCAGGATGCGGCCCCGCTTGCGGGCGAGCATCCCCGGCAGGAAGCGCTTGGTCAGCGCGGTGAGGCTGGTGACGTTGAGCTGGATCATCTCCTGCTCCGCGGCGAGGTCGGTCTGGGCGAACGGCCCCCACAGCCCGAAGCCGGCGTTGTTCACCAGCACGTCCACCGCGAGCCCCAGCCGCTCCACCGCCGCGACCACCGCCTCGACGCCCTCCGCGCGGGAGAGGTCCGCGGCGACGACCTCGCAGCGCCCGCCGTGCCTCGTCGAGAGCTCCCGGCCGATCTCCGCGAGCCGGCCCTCGCTGCGCGCGACCAGCACCAGGTCGTGCCCCTGCGCCGCCAGCAGCCTGCACAGGTCCAGCCCGATGCCACCCGAGGCCCCGGTCACCAGCGCCACCGGGCGCGCCTTCGTCTCTACCGTCTCGTCGTTCATTGCTGCCTCCTCTTCTTCTTCGTGTCGGCCAGAACCTTGGGGCGCGCAGCCAGGCCGCGCAGGAGCGCGGTCACCGCGGCCTGAAGCTCGCGCGGGAAGTCGAGCCGGAAGGCCTGGAGGCCCGGCCGCTCCAGCACCTCGCGGGTGAGCGGTGCGTGGTCGGCCATCTGCCACAGCCCCACCACCAGCGCGTTCAGGAGCAGCAGGAAGCGCACCCCGGAGCCGCGGGGAAGCCCGGCGAGCCGCTCCTCCAGCCGCGCCCCGGTCCGCTCCAGCCGCGCGAGCAGCCAGCGCTTGAACCCCTCGATGTCCTCGGCGGTGACGTTGCGCTCCAGCAGCGTCTCCAGCAGCACCAGCACCCGCAGCAGCCCCTCGCGGCCGGCGAGCGAGGCGGCGAGCGCCTGCGCCAGCGCCTCCCCGGTCCACGCCGCCCGCGCCTCGAGCGCCGCGTCCAGCTCGTCCAGCCACGCGCCCAGCCCGTCCTGGAGCAGCGCCAGGAAGAGCGCCTCCTTGGTGGGGAAGTAGAGGAACACCGTCCCCTTGGCGAGCCGCGCGCGCCGCGCCACGTCGGCCACCTTCACCTCGCCGAAGGGCACCGTCGCCGCCAGCCGCTCCGCCGCCTGCAGGATGGCCCGCCGCCGCTCCTGCTTGTCCTCCTCGCGCCGCGCCCGGATTTTGATGACCATGGGTCAGTTATTTAGTGACCCGTGGTCATTTGTCAAGCCGCGCAGAGGCCTCACTCCGTCCGTGCCCCACCAGAGGCGGGTTGGTAGAGTGGCGCGCATGAAACGCCTC
>CAZAIE010000304.1:0-7713 GCA_964485035.1 uncultured Myxococcaceae bacterium
TCGGGGGCGCCGCGGCCAATCAATCATTCCATCCGGATTTACGGATGGAGTCTGGATGGCCGCGGCGCCCCCGATCCTGCAGTGGATGAGCACCCTCTCCGACCCGGTGCGGCTGCGCGCGCTGCGGGTGCTGGACCGGCAGGAGCTCTCGGTGGCGGAGCTGTGCGACGTGCTGCAGTTGCCGCAGTCCACCGTGAGCCGGCACCTGAAGGCCCTCTCCGACGACTCCTGGCTCGCCGCGCGGCGCGACGGCACCAGCCGCATCTACCAGATGGCGGCGGACCTGCCCGCCCCGGCGCGTCGGCTCTGGCACCTCTTGCGCGACCAGCTGGTCGAGAGCGGGCTCTCGGCGAGCGACGAGGCGCGGCTGGAGCGGGTCCGGGCGGCGCGACAGACCCGCTCGCAGGCCTTCTTCTCCTCGTCCGCCGCCTACTGGGACCGGCTGCGCACCGAGCTCTTCGGCGACCAGGTGGAGGTGCCGCTGCTCTCGGCGCTGCTCGACCCCGCCTGGACGGTGGGGGACCTGGGCTGCGGGACCGGCCGCCTGGTCGAGGCCCTGGCCCCGTTCGTGGCCCAGGTGGTGGCGGTGGACGCGTCGGCGGCGATGCTGGGGGCGGCGCGGCGGCGCCTCGCCGGGTCCCCCAACGTCGAGCTGAGGCGCGGGGACCTCGGCGCCCTGCCGCTCGGCGACGCGAGCCTGGACGCGGCGGTGCTCGCACTGGTGCTGCACCACGTGGGCGACCCTGGACGTGCGCTCGCCGAGGTCTTCCGGGTGCTCAAGCCGGGCGGGCGGGCAGTGGTGCTGGACATGCAGCCGCACGACCGCGCCGAGTACCGCTCCCAGATGGGCCACGAGTGGCTGGGCTTCGAGTCCGGGCGGCTCACCGCCTGGTGCGAGGAGGCGGGGCTCGAGCAGGTGCGGGTGCACCCGCTGCCGCCCACGGTGGGCGTGAAGGGCCCGCCGCTCTTCGTCGCGCTGTGCCGGAAGGCCGCTTCGTCCGCCAAGGATTCCCTGCCCGGTCGTCCCGGAAGGGCTACAACGTCTCCCCCACGCAGAAGAAAGGAAGTGCCCGATGACCGCTGAAGTCCGCCCCCCGTTCAAGGTGAAGGACCTGTCCCTCGCCACCCTCGGCCGCTCCGAGATCCGCCTCGCCGAGCACGAGATGCCCGGCCTCATGGCCATCCGCAGGAAGTTCGCCGCGCAGAAGCCGCTCAAGGGCGCGCGGGTCATGGGCAGCCTCCACATGACCACCCAGACCGCGGTGCTCATCGAGACGCTCACCGAGCTCGGCGCCGACGTCCGCTGGGTTTCGTGCAACATCTTCTCCACGCAGGACACCGCCGCCGCCGCGGTGGTGGTGGGCAAGGACGGCACGCCGTCGAGCCCCAAGGGCACCCCGGTCTTCGCCTGGAAGGGCGAGACGCTGGAGGAGTACTGGTGGTGCACCGAGCAGGCCCTGGTGTGGCCCGACGGCAGCGGTCCGAACATGCTGGTCGACGACGGCGGCGACGCCACGCTGCTCATCCACAAGGGCGTGGAGTTCGAGAAGGCGGGCAAGGTCCCCGAGTTCAAGCCCGACAGCGAGCCCGAGGAGTGGGGCGTCATCCTCGGCGTGCTGCGCGCGCAGCTGAAGAAGGACCCCGGCGTGTGGACCCGGATGGCCAAGGCGATCAAGGGCGTCTCCGAGGAGACCACCACGGGCGTGCACCGCCTCTACGAGATGGCCAAGAAGGGCGAGCTGCTCTTCCCGGCGATCAACGTCAACGACAGCGTGACCAAGTCGAAGTTCGACAACATCTACGGCTGCCGCCACTCGCTCATCGACGGCCTCAACCGCGCCACCGACGTGATGCAGGGCGGCAAGGTCGCGGTGGTCTTCGGCTATGGCGAGGTGGGCAAGGGCTGCGCCCAGGCGCTGCGCGGGCAGGGCTGCCGCGTCATCGTCACCGAGATCGACCCCATCTGCGCGCTGCAGGCGGTGATGGAGGGCTACGAGGTGAAGCCGGTGGAGGACCACGTCGCCACCGCCGACATCTTCGTGACCGCCACGGGGAACAAGAACGTGCTCACCGTGGAGCACATGAAGCGGATGAAGGACAAGGCCATCGTCGGGAACATCGGCCACTTCGACAACGAGATCGACATGGCCGGGCTGAAGAAGTTCCCGGGCATCCAGCACATCGCCATCAAGCCGCAGTACGACGAGTGGCGCTTCCCCGACGGCCACTCCATCCTGGTGCTCGCCGAGGGCCGGCTGCTCAACCTGGGCTGCGCCACCGGCCACCCCAGCTTCGTGATGTCCACCTCGTTCACCAACCAGATGCTGGCGCAGCTCGAGCTCTGGCAGCACCCGGAGCGCTACGAGCGCAAGGTGTACATGCTCCCCAAGCACCTCGACGAGGAGGTGGCGCGGCTGCACCTGGAGAAGCTGGGCGTGAAGCTGACGCTGCTCAGCCAGGAGCAGGCGGACTACATCGGCGTGCCGGTGCAGGGCCCGTACAAGCCCGACCACTACCGGTACTAGTCGGTAGGGCGGCGCGCCGGTCTCCGGGCCGGCGCCCTGAACCTCGGAGGCGGCGCGGGCTGGTCCCGCCCGCCTCCTACTGCAGGGTGTCGGAATGGTGGAGCGGTCCTCGCGGTGGGTGACGGCTGGCTGGCTGGCGCTCCTGGCGCTGGTCGCGACGCTGCTGCAGCGCGTGCCGCCCCACCCGTGGGACGCCGACACGCACTACCACCTCGCGGTGGCGCGGCTGCTCGGCCAGCACGGCATCCTGCACGCCTTCCCCTGGACGCCGTTCAGCTGGCTCTCGGATCACTACGCGGACAAGGAGCTGGTCTTCCATCTCCTGATGGTCCCGTTCGCTGGACTCCACCCCTCGACTGCCTCGTGGCTCGTGGGCTCGGTGTGCGGGGCGCTGCTGCTCATCGCGATCTTCGAGGTGTTGCGTCGGGAGGGCGTCGAGCGTCCGGGGCTGTGGACCCTGGCGGCGCTGGCGTGCTCGGGAGCTTTCCTCTTGCGCTTCCTGGCGGTGCGCCCGCACCTGCTCTCCGTCCCACTGGCGTTGCTGGTGACCTGGAGCGCGGCGAGGCGGCGCTTCTGGCTCTTGGGGCTGTGCGCGTTCGCCTATCCGTTCACCTACATCGGGTGGCACCTCGCGCTGGTGATGGCCGGGCTGGTCGAACTCGCCCGGGGCCTGGTGGAGCGGCGGGTCGAGTGGCGCACGGGCGCGGTGGTCCTGACCGGAGTGGGGGCGGGACTCCTGGCGCACCCGAACTTCCCCGAGAACCTCGAGTTCTGGCGACTGGTGCTCATGGACGTCCTGGTGCGCACCGCTTGGACTTCGCAGGCCGGCTTCGCCCAGGGGACCGAGTTCCTCCCGTTGGGCTGGACGGGCCTGCTCCGCTACGGCGTCGTGCCGCTCGCGGCGACGGGGTGGGCGCTGGTCGTCGCGCGGCGGCGGGGCAGCACCGTCCAGGTCGGGTTCGCGCTCGCTGCGCTGGCGCTGGCAGTGCTCACCTTCAGGACGCAGCGCTTCGTAGAGTACTGGGTGCCGTTCGCGGCGGTGGCGGTCGCGTTGACGCTGCGGGACCGGCGGCAGGTCGTGGCTCCGGCGCTCGCTCTGGCGCTCGGTTGGACCCTGGTGTTGGGGCGGGGGCCCGTCGAGTAGGCCGCAAACCGGGGAGAGGACCTCCCAGCGCCCATCGCCGAGCACCTGGCCAAGCATGTCCCCAAGGGGGCACAGGTGTTTACCTGCAACTGGGGCTTGACTGGCGAACTGCTGCTGGCCCTGCCGGAGCGGCGCTTCATGGTCGCTCTGGACCCAGTGCTCTTCCACCGCAAGGATCCGGAGCGGTACCGGGAGTGGTTCGCGCTGGTGCGGCGCGCCTCCCCTGACGCCGCCCGCATCGTCCGGGAGCGGTTCGGGGCGCGGTACGTCCTGTGCGAGCTCGACCCCACGTGGCGGCCGTTCGTGGAGTCCCTGGAGCGCGACCCTTCGGTGCGACCCATCTTCCGAGGGCCGCTCTGGTACGCCGCGGAGATCCTGCCCGAGGTGCCCGTCAGTACGCCGCCTTGAGCCCGAGGATGGGGAGGATGAGCGGGATGCCAGTGGAGCGCTTCGACAGCGTCCCGAAGCCGTCGTACCCGTACTCGAACGAGACCACCTCGCTCTGCACCGCCACGTTGAGCACGTCCAGGTAGAGCTGCACCGTGAAGGCGTCCTTTGCCCAGGTCTTCGCCAGCCGGACGTCCAGGCGCCAGAAGACCGGCAGCCGGTCCACCCGGTCGCGGCTTACCGGCACCCACCGCGGGTAGCCCCCGGTCTCGTCGGGCACCTGGGTCCAGGAGGTCAGCCCCCCGGCCTCGGGGCGGCCGCTGTTCAGGTGGAACACCACGCCGGCAGTGATGCCGTACGGGAACGAGTAGCTCACCACCACGTTGAGCACGTGCGTCTGGTCGAAGGCATAGGGCAGGTACCCCGCGCCCTGCCCCACCACCTGCCCGGCCGCGTCGTAGCGGTTGAAGCGGACGTAGCGGGTGCTGCGCTGGAGCGAGTACGAGATCCACCCGAACCAGTTCCCGCCCAGCGGGTGGCGCAGCATCAGCTCGAAGCCGTAGGCCCAGCCGTGGGAGACGAAGTCCCCGGGCTGGAACGCAGGGTCCTCGGCCCCGCCCCCAGGGGTCGGCGGGCCATCTGGACCGGGTGCGGCGCCGCCGGGCTCGTCGCCGAACGGGGCGATCTCCAGGGTGCGCAGCAGCGGGTTCACGTAGACGTCCGCAGTCAGCTCCAGGCCGTTCCAGATCTTCCACTCCACTCCCAGGTCGACCTGCGCGCCCTCCTGTAGCCCCCAGCGCAGGCTCGCGATGTCGATGAGCGGGACGTCGATGAGGGTGGTGGGCTGCTGGTGGTAGAGCCCCGCCGCGCCCTTCACCACCAGCCCCTCGGCGAGCGCGCGGCGCACGGTGAGCCGCGGCTCGAGCACCAGGTGGTTGGCGCCGACCGCGTGGTAGTTCTCCAGCCGCAGCCCGGGGACCAGCGTCCACCGCCGGTCGTCGAGCTCGGCCACGAGCTGCGCCCAGGCTCCGAGGAACGTGCCGACCTCCCGGGGCGCGGCGAAGTCGACGTACTCGTCCGGCCCGGAGCCCAAGGTCAGCGTGGTCTGGGCCCGGCGCTGCTCCAGGTCGAGGCCCAGCGTGGAGCGCACCCTGGGCTCGAGCTGCAGCGTGTGTCGCGCGCGTGCGGCCCAGGTCTCCTCGTCCACCCAGAAGCGGGTCTGCGTGCGCTGGCCGCCGGAGCCCCCGGAGCCCTCCCACGACTCGATGCCGACCTGGTCCAGGCCCCAGGTCAAGCCCGCCTCGAGGTCGCCGCCCGCAGCCGGCCCCCGCCAGCGCAGGTCGAGCCGGTGGAAGCCGACCGACTGGGTCGCGGTGGAGTTGCGTGGGTCGTCGGACTCGGTCCCCACCGTGTCCGAGCTGCCGAAGGCCAGCAGCCGAAGCTTGCCGCCGAGCAGCGCCTGCTCGACCCGCCCCTGGTAGTCCCAGAAGCGCAGCACGATGGACGAGTTCGTGGTCCCGGGCGCAGGGTCGCCCATGAACTCGTTCACCAGCAGGGCGGTGAGCCAGGCGGTGTAGCTCACCCGCCCGGCGAGGCTGACGCTGGTCCCGGTCTGCTCGATGGGCACCTCGACGAACGCCCCGGCGTTGATCAGGTCGGCGTAGAGCGTCGCGTGCACCTCGTCCCGCGGCCGGGAGGTCCTGCCCTCGATGACGCCGCCCAGCAGCCGGCCGTACTGCGTCGGGGGCGCGCCCGGGAAGAAGTCGAGGCCGTCGATGAAGTCCGGGTGGATCACCGCGGGGCCCAGGAACAGGTGGAAGAGCAGGGGCACGCGGATGCCGTCCAGGAAGTAGCCGGTGGAGGCCGGCGAGGCGCCTCGCACCACCGGGTAGGCCACCCCGGAGAGCACGCTGGAGACGCCGGGGAGCAGCATCACCACGCGGAAGGGGTCGCCCATGGTCCCGGGCACCTCGCGGATCTCCTCCTGGTTCAGGCTGACCCGCGAGACCTCGGTGCGCTCGCGCTCGCCCCGGACGACGGTCTCGTAGGGGTTGATGCGGAATGGCTCGAGGCCGTAGACGACCTCGACCCACTCCTCCGCCTCCAGCCGCTCCCGGAACCTCCCGGTCCGGTGGCCGGGCGCGGTGACCTCGACGATGACTTCACCGGGCGCGACCTGCGTCTCGAACCGCCCCCTCCCGTCGCTCTCCAGCCGGACCTCGCCGACGGTGAGCTGGGCCCCGGGAAGCGGCGTGCGGCGGCCCTTGGTCCGCACCAGCCCTGCAAGGGTGGCGCGGGGACCATCCGGGGAATCGGGTGGCGGGGCGGCCGGCGCCACGAACCGGTACTCAAAGCCGATGCGGACGGCGACCGGGCTGCCGCCGAGCCTGGCCGGGGAGAAGCGCAGTGCGGTCGCGGCGTGTAGCGCTGCCTCGTCGAGCGCGGGGTGTGCGGGCACCCTCAGCTCCACCTCAGCGACCTCGCCCTCCTCGTCGATCAACAGGGCCAGGCCGACCGTGCCCGAGATTCCCGAGCCAGCGAGGCCGGCGGGGTACTGCGCGGGCGAGTCCTCGGTCAGCGCCGGCGGGGTCAGCTCCGCGAGCGGCGCCGCAGCGTCTGCCGAGCCCGCGTCGGGAGCGTCGACCAAGAACCCTCCGTCGGCCGAGACCACCGCGCGCTCCTCGGCGTGCGCCGGGGTGGCCGCGACGGACGCGTCGAGAGAAGCGAGGCAGAGGGCCAGGAGGCCGGCAGGGAGCATCCGGGCGACGTTCGGTGAAATCCCACTGGTGCGCAACCCGGCGCGAGGGCCTCAGAGCCAGCCGTGTTCGCGATACCACTTCGCCGAGCGGGCGATGGACTCGGACATGGAGGTCTTCGCGACGAAGCCCAGGCGCTCGCGGGCCTTCGAGGTCGAGCAGGTCCAGCCGGGGACGAGGAGCTGCTGCGCCATCTTGCGGTTCACCGGGAGGTGCTTCCCCGTCGTCCTCGAGAAGACGTCCGCGGCCGCGGTGAGCAGCCGGAAGGCGGGGCGGGGGACGGTGAGCCTCAGCGGGCGCTTGCCCAGCGCGTCGGCGACCTTCTGCTGCAGCTCCTCCATGGTGGCCGTCTCGTGGGAGAGGAAGAACGACTGGCCCAGCGCCTCCGGGCGCGTGGCCAGCAGCAGCAGCGCGTCCACGATGTCCCCGACGTCGATGAAGGAGAACACCGGCCGGGGCTCACCCAGCGAGACCAGCACGCCGCGCTGGACGACCTTGAAGAAGAAGAGGTTCTCGCGGTCGCCGGGTCCGAGGATGCGCGAGGGCCGGGCGACCACCACTGGGAGCCGGTCGGCGTACGAGTAGGCGATGCGCTCCGCCTCGGCCTTGGACTCGCCGTACCAGTCCTGGGGGCGAAAGGGCGCGGTCTCGTCGGGGCAGTCCCGCGAGGGGCCGACCGCGGCGAGCGAGCCGGCGAGGACGAGCCGGGTGCGGCCGCCGGCGCGGACCAGGGCCTCGCAGACCTGCCGCGTGCCCTCGGCGTTGATGCGGAAGAAGGCCTCGCGCTCGGGCGAGCGTCGGATGCCGGCGAGGTGGACGACCACGTCGCGGCCCTCGAGCGCGCGGTCGAGGTCGGCGGGGCGGGTGGCGTCGCCGCGCACGATCTCGACCGGCAGGCCCT
>CAZAIE010000305.1:0-7684 GCA_964485035.1 uncultured Myxococcaceae bacterium
CGCTCAGGGCGATGGGCGACGACGGCAAGCCCGCGGCGGCGAGCATCGGCCTCGCGGTGGTGGACGAGAGCGTCTTCGCGATGGTGGACAAGGACCTGGGCGCGCTGCAGGCCTACTTCCAGCTCGGGCCGGACTTCACCACCACCCTGCCGCTCGACTCGATGGCCGCGCTGTCCGGCGGCGCCAACGACCGCGCCGCGGCGATGCTGCTGACCCGCACCGCGCCCCCGCCCACCACGCTGGGGACCACCAGCGAGGTCGAGCTCTCCAGCCGGCGCCAGGCCCTCTACGAGCGGCGGCAGAAGGCGGAGTGGGGCTTTGCCGGGGGGCTGCTGGTGGCGTTCCTGGCGCTCATCATCGGCCTGTGGCCGCTCTTCGTGGGCCTGCCGGTGCTGCGCTACCTGGGCTGCTCGGGCCTCACCATCCTCCTCGCGGTGTGGGGGCACGGTGCGCGCGCGCCGGGGTGGTTCATCATCCCCGTGGCCCTGGCGCCGCTGGCGGTCGCGGTGCTGGTCGACCTCTTGCGGACGCCGGCGGGGCGCCGCATCACCTTCATCGGCGTGCCGGTGCTGGCGGGCGTCGTGGTGCTGGCGGTGATGGTGTCCGACCTGCAGGGCCCCCGGGCGCTGTTCGCCGCCTCGGCCAACGCGCTGGGGGGCGAGGAGTCCAACGCCAACGTCGCCGCTGCGGGCGGCGGGCGCCACGGCGTCCAGGTCCAGCGCAAGGCCATCAAGAACTTCGGCTCGAACTCCCGCGACGGGGACAGCGACTTCGGCAGCGGCGGGCTGCGCGGCATCGGCGCGCTGGGCGGCCGGGCGGCGCTGCCGGCTCCCGCCGCGATGATGGAGATGGCCAAGGCCGACAAGGCGGAGAAGAAGGCGATGGCCCCCAGCGGCGGCAAGGGAGGCGCCGCGGCGCTGGAGGAGCCCCCGGCCATCGACAAGAGCGAGATCGTGGTCCGCAGCTGGTTCCCGGAGACCATGTTCTGGTCGCCGGGCATCATCACCGGCGCCGACGGGACCGGGCACGTCACCATCCCGCTCGCGGACTCCATCACCACCTGGCGCATGTCCGCCGTGGGCAGCGCTGCGGACGGGCGGCTGGGCGCCGGGCGCGGCTCGCTGCGCGTGTTCCAGGACTTCTTCGTGGACCTGGACCTGCCGGTCTCGCTGACCGTCGGCGACGAGGTGGAGGTGCGCATCGCCGTGCACAACTACCTGGCCGAGCCGCAGAAGGTGCGCCTGGAAGTCGAGGCCGCGCCCTGGTTCGACTCGCTCACCCCACGCGAGCGGGTGATCGAACTCGCCGCCAACCAGGTGAAGGGCGTGCCCCTGCGCGTGAAGGCGAAGCAGTTCGGCGACCAGACCCTCACCGTCTGGGCCGCGGGCACCAAGCTCAAGGACGCCATCCGCAAGACCATCGAGGTCCGGCCGGACGGCGTGAAGGTGGAGAGCGTCTCGAGCGGCCTGCTCGCCGACCGCGCCGAGGCCAGCGCCCGCTTCCCGGCGGCGACCATCGCCGGGACCGGGCGGATGTGGCTGCGCATGTTCCCCGGCGCGGTGGGCTCGGCGCTGGAGGGCATCGAGGGGCTGCTCTCCCAGCCGCACGGCTGCTTCGAGCAGACCTCGGCGACCACGTACCCCAACGTGCTGGTGCTGCAGCACCTGCGCGAGACCAAGAAGAACCGGCCCGAGGTGGAGGCGAAGGCCACCGCGTTCATCCAGCAGGGCTACCAGAAGCTGCTCTCCTTCGAGGTCCAGGGCGGCGGGTTCGAGTGGTTCGGGCGGGCGCCCGCGAACCGCGTGCTCACCGCCTTCGGGCTCTTGGAGTTCGTGGACATGAAGAAGGTCTACCCGGCGGTGGACGAGGCGATGATCGAGCGGACCCGCGCGTGGCTGCTCGGCCAGCAGCGCCCGGACGGGAGCTGGCTCGCCGACGCGCACGCGGCCACCGGCGTCAACCAGGACACCAGCGCGGCGTCGACCACCGCGTACGTCACCTGGGCGCTCGCGGAGTCGGGCTACCGCGGCGAGCAGCTCGACCGGGCGCTGCAGTTCCTGGCGCGGAGCCAGGGCTCGCTCTCCACCTACGGGCAGGCGCTGTGGGCGAGCGCGCTCTTGAGCGCGGGCCGCTCCGCCGAGGCGCGCCCCCTGGTCGCCGCGCTCGAGTCGCGGGTGGTGGGCGCAGGAACCGACGGACCGGCGTACCTCACCGCCAACGGGCCCACCGCGGTCTGGTCGCGTGGGCAGGCGGCGAACGTGGAGACCACGGCGCTCGCGGGGCTGGTGTTCGCGCGCGACGGACGGCCGGCCGCGTCCCGGACGCAGGACTGGCTGGTGACCGCCCGCGACCCGCGCGGCGCGTGGGGCTCGACGCAGGCGACGGTGCTGGCGCTGCGGACGCTGCTGGAGTCCGCGACGCGCAGCCGCGACGCCACCGCGGACTTCGAGGTGAACGTGCGCGTGGCGGGCGAGCCGGTGGAGACCTGGCGGGTGGGACCGTCGACCTCGGACATCGTGCGGCAGGTGGAGCTGACGAAGTTCGCGAAGGACGGGGCGCTGTCGGTGGAGCTGACGCGGACCGGCCCGGGCGTGAAGCCCAGCTTCCAACTCGTGGCCAGCGCGTGGATCCCCGCGCCGCCGGAGCAGGACGCGCTGCTGCTCGCCGTGGCCTACGACAAGAACAAGCTCGAGACCGACGAGCGGCTGGGGGTGCGGGCGAAGCTCACCTGGAAGAAGCCGGACGTGCCCGGGATGGTGATGGCCTCGCTGCCGGTCCCCCCCGGCTTCCAGCCCGACCCCGACTCGCTGAACAAGCTGGTGGCGCAGAAGAAGGTGGCGCGCTGGTCGCGTGGCCGCCGCGAGGTGACGTTCTACCTGGACGGCCTCGCCACCGGGAAGGCGCTGGAGCTGCCCTTCGAGCTGGTGGCCGCGCACCCGGCGAAGGTGCGGGCGCCAGCGGCGCAGGCGTGGCTGTACTACCAGCCCGAGGTGCGCGCCGAGTCGAAGGCGGCGTACCTGGTCATCGAGCCGCCCAAGGTGGCGATGGCGGACGAGCTGGCGCCGAAGGTGGAGTGATCCAGGATCGCCAGGCGGCCGGTCGGACCTTCGCGGTCTGGCCGGCCGCTCTCTTTTTGGGACCTGGATCTCCGCCGGCGGCGGAAGACGCGCCTGAGGCTACGAAGTCCGCCTGCGCGGACTTCCCCGCGGCGCCCGGCTGGCGCATGATGCTGCGCTTCCAAGCCCGGGGGCGCTCATGCGCGAGCACGTGCTGACGCACTTCGAACGACACTTCGGAACGAGGCGGGATCTGGTGCTCGCGCGCGAGGGCATCGACGTCTGGGCCTGGCCGGACCCCGACGACCCGGCCTCGGTGATCCTCGCGACGGTGGGGATGTCGGGCCGCGACCCGCAGGTCCCGGCAGACGCGCTGCGCACCGGGCCCGCCCCCCGGACCGAGCTGATGATGGTGGCGCTCCGGGAAGACGCGCGCGCGGTCGCGGCGCTCCTGCGCGACGTGGCCGACTACCCCGGCGCGCGCCGCACCTTCGTCCACTGGTGGCACACGCTGCCCGCGGGCCGTCCGCTCAAGCCTGGGTCGCCGCTCTCGAGCCTGCTGCTCACCTTCCCCGAGTTCGGCGGAGCGGACTTCGCCACCTTCCAGGCCGACGCGAAGCGCGTGGACGTGCTCTGGGCGGTGCCCATCTCCGAGCCCGAGCGCGCGCTCTTCGCCACCCGCGGCGTCGACGCCCTGGAGGACGCGCTCGAGGAGCACGCCGCCCCGGTCGCGGACCTCATGCGCCCCTCGGTGGTGTGAGCAGTCTTCGGATTCGGATCCTGATCCTGAAGCCCGAAGTCTGGGGCCCGTCAGTACTCCGGCACCGCCTTCCCGGTGAGCTTCTTCAGCGTCTCCCGGAAGAGCGTCAGCTTGTCGGGTGTGTCGGCGATGCGCGCCGCGTCGGCGCTGGGGAGCTTGGTGGCCATCGCCAGCTTCATCTTCAGCTCGAGGCCGCCCTCGTCGCTGGCGAACTTGTAGTACTTCAGCAGTCGTTCGGCCATGGCGCCTCCGGCGGGCTACAGCGAACCAGGGAAGTCGGCGAGGTACTGCTCCCTCAGCGCCTCGAGGTACGGCGCCGCCTCGGGCCCCCACTCCTTCACCGGCTTGAGGAGCCACTCGCAACAGGCGTCACCCTTGCCCATGCACCGGGGCTCGATGCCCAGGATGGGCCCCTGCCAGAACGCGCTGCACCACCCCGAGGCGTACCCCATGAGCGACCAGCAGACCGGCTCGGCCACCGGGTCCGACGCGCAGAGGTGCTGCTCGGCCTCGTAGCTGTTGGACCAGACGCCGGTGAAGAGGAACTCCCGCTTCGCCTCGTCGATGCGGATCTCCTTGGGTGTGGCCTTCACCAGCCCCTGCCACGTGTGTAGCACCGGCCCCGAGGCGAGCAGATCCACCGGGGTGTCGAAGGTGAAGTTCACCTTCATCTGCATGAAGTCCGAGAAGCCGTGCTGGTACCCGAACCGCAGCACCAGCGCCCTTGCCCGCTCCCAGCCCAACTCCCTCACCAGGCTGCGCCGCAGAAGACCGAACGCGTTGGCGTCGAAGAGCACCAGCCGCGTGTCCCGGAACGAGGTGATGCCCTTCTCGAAGTCGAAGCGGATCTCCTCCGACATGTTGAAGTCGCTGGCCTTCATCAGCCCTCCTGGAAGAGACGAACCGGGCAATGGACGACCCCTCTCGCCGTGCACTGCACGTGCCGCCGTTCGAGCGTCCACTGCTCGCGGCCTTGCGCCCCCCGAGCCCCCAGGCAGGGCAGGTCGGTGAGCCCCCGCAGCGTCATGGAAGACCCGGAAGGTCCGGCGGGGCCAGCCAAGCTGGCCATGGCACTCGGCGTTATCCTCAACAGGTGCCACTGCGTCTCTCCACCCTGGTGATGCTCCTCGTGGCCTGCCAGCCGACCGCGCCCGTCCCGGTCCGCATCGGTGCGCTCTACCCCCTGACCGGAGACCTCGCCGACAAGGGCGCAGACAGTCGCAGCGGCGTGCTCCTGGCCATCGAAGACATCAACGCCTCCGGGGGCATCGCCTCGCTCGGGAACGCCCCGGTCTCGCTCGCCAGCGCCGACACGCGCGGCCAGCCCGAGGTGGGGGCGAGCGAGACCGAACGCCTCATCGTCGAGGAGCGCGTGGTGGGCCTCCTGGGCACCTACCAGAGCAGCGTGACCAAGCCCGCGACGCAGGTCGCCGAGCGGCTCCAGACGCCGTTCGTGGTCAGCATCTCCATCGCGGACATCATCGTGGAGCGCGGCTTCCGCTACACCTTCCGGGTCTCGCCGCGGCTGGCCGACTACTGCCGCGACCGGCTGCGCTTCCTCGAGGACCACTCGGCCCGGACCGGGCGCCCGGTGCGGCGCGTGGCGCTGCTCTACGAGAACACCGACTTCGGGGCCTCCTCGGCGCTGGAGCAGAAGCGGGCGCTCAGACAGCGCGGCTTCGAGCTGGTGGCCCAGGTGCCCTACGTCGCCGCTGGGGTGCGTGACCTCTCTCCACAGATCGCCCAGGTGCTCGCGGCCCGTCCCGACGTCGTGCTCACCACCACCTACCTGCACGACGCAGTCCTCATCCGCCGGGCGCTGGCCGCCGCTCCCTCGCCGCCGCTGATGGTGGACCTGGCGGGAGGGACCATCTCACCCGAGTACGCGCAGGCGCTGGGCGAGCTGGCCGACGGCACCTTCGCCGTCTCGGAGTTCGCCCCCACCCGGCCCGAGGGCGTGGCGCTCAACGCCCGCTTCCGGGCCCGCTTCGGGCGCGACGTCACCGGGGACAGCGCCTACGCCTACCAGGCGACCTGGGTCCTCGCCGACGCGATCGATCGCGCCCGGTCCCGCTCCCGGGACGCGGTCCGCGACGCGCTCGCGCAGACCGACCTGCGCCCCGGGCCGCGCATGGTGCTGCCCGCGCCGCGCCTGCACTTCGGACCCGACGGGCAGAACGAGGCCGGGCAGCTCTTCGTGGTGCAGCTCCAGCGCGGACGGCTGGTCCCCGTCTGGCCCCCGACCGCGACCCCGGAGCACCCGTGACGCCCGTGCGCCCCAAGAGCCTCGCCGCACGCCTCGCCCGCGGCTCGATGGGCGTGGTGGTGGTGTGCCTCTTCCTGGTGGGGTCGGTGCTGCTGGCCCTCGCCTACGACGGCGAGCGGCGCTCCTCGCATCGGCTCCTGGCGCAGCACGCCGAGAAGGTGGCGCTGCTGGTCTCGACCTACGCCGACCACACCCGCACCTCGCTGGCCCTGGTCGAAAGCGCGGCCGGCCGCGCGCCGCCCGGCGCCGACGAGGCGACGCTCGCCGCCTTCCGCCGCGACACCCTGGAGGCCGCGCTGCTCGCGCCGGGGACCCCGCTGACGCAGCTCTCGCTCGTGGACGAACGGGGGCAGGAGATGGTGCACGCCTCGCGCTTCCACGCCTACCTCCCCCACGAGCTGGTCTCCCGCGCCAGTGACCCGGCGTTCCTCGAGGCGCGCGCGGGGCGGGCCTACCTGAGCCCGGTGCACCTCTCGCAGGACAGCGGGCTGCTCTCCATGAGGCTCTCGGTGCCCTTCCACGCGCTCGGCCTGCAGGGCGTCCTCGTGGCCGAGGCCAACCTGAGCAAGCTGTGGATGGAGGTCTCGCGCCTGCAGATCGGCCGGGAGGGGTACGCCTACCTGGTGGACGAGCAGGGCCGCTTCCTCGCGTACCAGCACTTCTCGGAGGTGCTGCGCCAGCACGGCCAGGACATGTGCTGGGCGCCGCCGGTGTCGGGCTTCGTCGCTGGCGCGGCGCCGTCGGTCCACGACTACACCGGCTTCGCCGGGTCCCCGGTGATCGGCGTGGCGGTGCCCATCCCCAGGACGCCGTGGGCGGCGGTGGTCGAGCTGCCCCGGTCGGAGGCCTTCGAGTCCTCGCGGCGGATGGCGTGGCTGCTGGCCGCGCTCGGGCTGCTCGGCGTCGCGCTCGCCGGCGCAGCCGGGCTGCTGGTCTCCCGGCGCCTGCTGCGACCCATCACCGCGCTCACCGACGCGGCGCGCCGCATCGGCGAGGGCGACCTGAAGACCCCCGTGGCCTGCCCGCCGGGGGACGACGAGGTGGGGGCGCTGGCGCACGCCTTCCAGGCCATGCAGGCGAGCCTGGAGCGGCAGGTGGCGGAGCGGACCTCTGCCCAGCTCGAGCTGGCCGCCTCGGAGGAGCGCTACCGCACCATCTTCGAGAGCGGCGGCAGCGCCCTGGCGATCATCGAGGCCGACGGGAAGATGGGCATGGTCAACCGCGAGTTCGGCGAGCTCAGCGGGCGGGACCCAGGAGAGGTGCCGGGGCGGCCCTTCCTGGAGTTCGTGCGCGAGGAGGACCGCGCGCGGCTGCTCGACTACCACCGCCGGCGCGGGACGGACCCCTCGGTGCCGCGGCGCTACGAGTTCGGCCTGCTCCACCGCGACGGCGCCATCCGCGAGGTGGTGGTGAGCGTGGTGGTGCTCCCCGCCGGCCGTCGGCTCGCGGCGCTGATGGACATCACCAGCCTGCGGCGGGCCGAGCGCGAGCGGGAGCGCAGCGAGCGGCAGTTCCGGGCCATCTTCGACGGGGCCTTCGAGATGGTGGGCCTCCTGGACCCGGTGGGCACGCTGCTGGAGGTCAACCGGCGCACGCTGGAGC
>CAZAIE010000306.1:0-7663 GCA_964485035.1 uncultured Myxococcaceae bacterium
TCCCAGCCGGAACTCGGCGCGGACGGCCGTCCGGGGATCGCCCGCTTGAACCGGCCGCGAGCGCGCGCGGCGGTCCTCCCCGCGAGGCAGGAGACGCGGGAGCGCCAGCTCGAGCTGCTGGCCGACCCGGCGTTCGTCGTCGGCGAGGTGGCCCTGGTGGAGGACGCGACGGCCATCCCAGTCCCCACGGGGCCCAGCACTGCCACCGTCGAGGACGTCTCCCCGGAGCAGGTGCGGGTCCGCGTGGAGGGCGGGGGAGGCCTCTTGGTGCTCGCCGACGTCCTGGCCCCGGGCTGGACTGCGACGCTGGACGGCAGGCCCGAGCCCATCCTCCGCGTGGACCGGATGTGGCGCGGCGTCCCCGTGTCCCCCGGCGCGCACGAGGTGGTCTTCCGCTACCGGACGCCCGGCCTGGGCGCGGGGGCTTGGGCCTCGGGCCTCGCGCTGCTTGGCTGCATGGGGCTGGTCGTGGGCGGACGGCGGCGGGGCTGAAGGTCAGCCGCCGAACTGGGCTCCCAGCAGGAACGACTGGCTCGGGACGAAGGTGAACTTGTCTCCGCGGTCGCTCACGAGCTCGCGGACGAACCCGTACTGGGCGAGCAGGCGGACCTTGCTCGCGAGCTTGACCTCCACTCCGACGGAGAGCAGCAGCAGCCCGTCGCCGTGGCCCGCGCGCGCGGCCTCCTTGAACGTCGTCCCCGAGCCGGTGGTGGGGGCTTCCAGCTTCTCGTCGCTGAAGATCCAGAAGGCGCCGTAGCCGACGCCGGCGTAGGGAGTGACCCGGGTGCCGATGCGGTAGCTGGCCTGGAGCACCACCGGGACGTGGAGGACGCTCTCTCCACTGCCCATGACGGCCGAGGCCCCCAAGCCCAGCGTGCCGGCGAGCGCGAGCGGGTTCTCGGGCCCGAGCAGGCTGTACTTGGCGTCGAGCAGCCCGCCCAGGCCGAGGAAGGTCTGCAGGCCGAGGTCGAGGTGCTCGGTCACCCCGTGGCGGGCGCCGACTTCGATGGGGAGGTTCCCGGTGCCCACGCCGCGCTCCGCGACGTTGCGGTTGTGCACGTACCCCAGGGCGACCCAAACGTCGGTGTCGCCCGGGGGCACGCTGCGGGCGGTCCCGAAGCGCCCCAGGCTCGCGCAGCCGGTGAGCAGCAGGAGCAGGACCGGGAGGGCTCGCGACGAGCGACGGATCACAGCGCCTCCAGTGCCTGGACGATGGCCTCGCGGGTCCGGTGCTGGTCGCAGAGGGCCCGGAGCTCGGCGCGGGTCGGGGGCGCGGCCTCGGCGCGCAGGGCGACCTGCACCGTGTCCTCCGAGAGCAGGTAGTAGTCGTGCCGCAGGAACTGCCCGAGCTCGCAGTTGCCCACGAAGTCGAGCTTTGGCTCGTGTCCCGGGACGAACTCGGCCGACGCGCGATAGGTCTTCACGCCGATGACCGCCGAGTAGAAGACGTGGGTGCGCGACTGGCCCAGCGGGGCGATCACCCGCGGGTCGGCCAGGACATCGGGAGAGGTGGTCCAGCCGGCCACCCAGGACTGGGCCGCTGCGAGGCACTCGGTGAGCGGGTACTCCAGGAGCTCGTCCGGCAGCAGCTCGACCTTGGAGCCCACGCTCTGGCTGCTGAGGACGTAGAGGCCATAGAGCAGCCGGGTCTGGTCCCGGAGCTCCTGGCCCAGGGGCAGCGTGCTGGCGTGGTCCTCGTAGAGCCGGTGACCCGCGGTGAGCGCGCCGGCGGCGACCGTGCCGGAGAGGAAGGTCTCCAGGAAGCGATAGGCCCGCGCGTTGCGCAGGTAGAACGTGGGGAAGGGCTCCACCGGGAACTTGGGGTACAGGTCCACGATGGTGGGGGGCACACCCCTGCCGGGAGCGAACTCGGCGAGGCCCTTCACGTGCGTCTCGCGGACCTGGGTAATGAGGGACTTGAAGGTCTCGATCAGCTTCTTCTTGTAGGCCGACATCAGCAGGAGGTTCTGGCTCTCCGCCCCGCGCTCCGGGAGCAGCAGCGTCTCGAGCGCGTAGAGCTGGTACTCGTACCACCCGGCCCCCGGGGAAGGCGCGAGGTCGAGCTTGCCGGAGCGGATGCCGTCGATGAGCACGTCGAGCGGCTGCGTGGTCTCGGGGATGGTCTCGTTGCAGAAGACCGTCGAGAGGTAGTCGGTGTCCTTCGACTGCGCCGCGGGGATCAACCCGAACCAGCTCCCGCTGCAGGGGAAGGGCTTCGGGTGGTTGGCCGAGAAGCCGGCCCAGGTCACGGACCCGTCGTCGAGCGAGCCCAGTCCCTCCACGAGCGGGAAGAGGTCGGCGGGGGTGTAGCTCGCGAAGCGGTTGGTGAGCCCGGCGTAGAGGACCAGGAGCTGCGCGTACCGCTCCTTCAGCCCCGGGTCGGATTCGAGGACCGCCGCGAGCGCGACGAAGCGGGCGAAGGAGCGCTGGGGATCGAGGTCCTCCCGGTTCTGGAGGAAGCGGTCCTGGCGGAAGACGGCCTCCAGCGTCGGGTTCCAGGTGTAGAAGCCGAGCGGCCGCGAGGAGAGCGGGTTGGTCCGGAAGGTGGCCGCGTCGGCCTGGGCGCGGGTGAGCAGCGCAGGCGGGAGCGCGGCGGTCTCGTTCGCGAGCAGGAGCGCGGCGCCCACGAAGACCGCGGCGTCCTCGAGCGCTGGCCGCTGGGTCGTGGTCGCCTGTCCGAGCGCCGTGTTCAGCGCCGCCAGCAGGTCGGTGAGGAAGGCCTTCTTCCCGAAGGCGACGCCGGACTGGCCTTCCTGGATCGCCACCTCGATCGCCGCGTAGAGGCCGTCGTTGAACGGCTTCATCTGCCCGTTGACCACCTCCATCGACGGGATCAGCTCGGCCGCCGAGGAGCCCTGCGCGGCGGCGATGGCCTCGGCCCGGGTGGGGAACAGCGCGGTCGCGAGCGTGCCGTCCTCTTCCCCGAAGCTGACGATGTCGAGCCGGGTCACCGCGGCGCTCTTGTTGACCCGCACCTCGCAGGTCGTCCGGTCCGCGAGGAAGGTCTCCACGGTCCAGCGGCCCTCGTCGTAGACCGGGGTCTTGTCCTCGATGCGGTCGTCGTCGGTCCTCTGCTCCTTGCCCTGGGTCTCGATGTCGCCCTCGAGGGTGGGACTGCCCAGGGCGTTCAGCGGGTCGAGGCACCCGGGGGCGAGCGACAGGGCCAGCCCGGCGAGGACGGTGAGGGCGATGGGGAAGCGGCAGTTCATGGCCACGGGTCTCCTGGAGCCGGCCTTGGAAGAAGCGTCCTTGAGACACCTGCGCCCGGGTTTCTGGGAACCGGGACCACGGAATCGCAGTGCTATGTTCCCAGCCCTTCCGTGTCGGGTGTCCAAAGGAAGAGAGCCTCTTGAGTCCATCGCTGTGCCCCGCCGAGCTGACCGAGCTCTATGAGCGCTACGCGCCCATCGTCTTCCGCCGCGCCGTGTCCATCCTGGGCCACGAGGCCGATGCCTGGGACGTCACGCACGAGGTCTTCTGCCGGCTCACCGCGAACCCCGGCGCCTTCCGTGGCGAGGCGCGACCGATGACCTACGTCTACCGCATCACCACCAACCTCGCGCTCAACACCTTGCGTGCGCGTCGGGTGCGCCTGGCCGGCGGACCCGGCCCGGGCGAGGCCTCCACGCTGGGCGGCGCGGGCTCGGCGGAGGCGCGCGAGCTGCTGGAGGCCCTGGCCCGGGAGCTGGGGGAGCGGGACCTGGCCATCGCCACGCTGCACTTCCTCGACGGCCTCTGCCAGGAGGACATCGTCGAGGTGGTCGGGCTCTCCCGGAAGACCGTCGGGAGGTCGCTGGCCTTCGTCCGTGAGCGCGCCCGGGCGCTCGCTGGGCGTCCGGAGGCGCGCCATGGATGAGCACCTGTCCGAGCTGGACCTCGACGAGCTCGAGGTCGGGACGGCGCGGCCCGCGGCGCAGGTTCATCTGGGGACCTGCCCGCAGTGTCGCGAGCGCCAGGCTGCGAGGCATTCCCTCGCCGCGCAGATCGCCGCGCGCCCGGGCTTCCAGCACACGCTGACGCGCGTGGCCGCCGAGCACGCCAGCCGCTCGTCTCGTCGCCCAATGCGCTGGTTCGCCCTCATCCCGGCCGCGGTGCTGGCCGCCGGGCTGGTCTTCGTCCTGAGGCCTGCGCCCGAGCCCGCTCCGGGCGACCGGCTCAAGGGGACGGCCCAGCTCGAGCTGGTGCTCGAGGACGGACGGCGGGTCGAGGGGCCGCTGGCGCCGGGGACGAGGGTCGCGCTGCGCGCCGGAGGCGGCGACTACCTGCTGGTCGCAGCCGTGGACGCGAGCGGCGCGTGGACCCAGATCTGGCCTTCGAACGGGCCGAGCGGCGCCGTGGACCGAAGTCGGGTCGTGACGCTCGAGCCGGTGCTGCAGGTCACCCCGGGGGACTTCACACTGGTGGGCCTCTTCACCTCTGTGCCCGTCTCGCGCGAGGGGCTCGAGACGCCGCGGGATGGGGGGCCGCCTCGCCACGTGGTGAAGATCCCCGTGCGCGTCGCCTCGCCATGATGCTCCTCGCGCTCGTCCTCGCCGCCCTGCCGCTGGCCGCTCCGCCTGCGCAGACTGCCACGCAGCCGGTGCCCGCGCGCCGCTTCGTGCTCGCGGTCGGCGAGAACCGGGGAGACGCGGCCGACGAGCCGCTCCGCTGGGCCGAGGCGGACGCCCAGAGGTTCCTCGAGGTCCTCGCCACGGCCGGCGGCGTGTCGCCCGGCGATGCCGTGGCCCTCCTGGGCGCGGACGCAGACGACCTGACCCGGGCAATCGAAAGGCTCGAGGAGCGGCTCGCCCGCGAGGCTGCGGCGACCGATCAGCTCGTCCTCTACGTCTCCTCGCACGCCGACTCCGGGGAGCTGCACCTGCAGGGCACGCGCTTTCCCGTGCAGCGGCTCCTCGACGCGCTGCGCCGGGCGCCGGTCCAGGTGGCCATCCTGGTGGTGGACTCGTGTCGCTCGGGCGTGGCGACTCGGCTCAAGGGACTGGCGCCGGCGGCCCAGGGGACGACCGTGCGCATCGAGGCCGCCATCGCGGGCCGGGTCGTCATCTCCTCCTCGGGGAGCGACGAGTTCGCCCAGGAGTCCGACCGGCTCGGGGGCAGCTACTTCACCCACCACCTGGTGGCAGGGCTGAGAGGCGCAGCGGACGCGTCCGGTGACGGCCGCGTGACGCTCACCGAGGCCTACGGCTACGCGTACTCCCGGACGGTCGAGTCCACCTTCGGCACCGCGGGCGGTCCGCAGCACCCGAGCTACCACGTCGACCTCGTGGGCCAGGGCGACCTGGTGCTCACCGAGCCCGTCCGGGGCCAGAGCCGTCTGCGGATCGCGGTGGAGCCTCCCGGGGACTGGCTGGTGCTCTCCGAGCGGGGCGAGGTGGTGGCGGAGTGGCGCAAGCCGTCCGGCCCGACGGTGCTGGTGCTCGCTCCGGGCTCGTACCGCGTGGGGGTGCGCGGCGAGCGGGAGCACCGCGAGGCCCGGGTCCAGGTGACTCGAGCCGGCGGGGCCGAGCTCACGGAGGCCGACCTGCGACCCGCCTCCCAGCCGCTCGTCGCCGCGGTCGCCAAGGGCGCCCGGGCCTCGTGGCTGCACACCGGGCTCGCGCTCACCGCGGCGACGGGGCTCATCGGCGGCACCGGTCCGCGGGTGGGGGGCGAGCTCTCTCTGCGGCTGCACCCGCGAGGAGGCCTGGGGCCGCTCCGGTTCGTGGAGCTGGGCGGCGGGGTCCGGTACGGCCGCGCCAGCGGGGACGTGCGCTTCAAGACGCTCGAGGTCGAGCTGCTCGCCGGGGCGGGGCGCGACTTCCACGTGCGCTCGCTGGAGGTGCGCGCGGCGGCGCTCCTGGGCGGCACGCTGATCGACCAGTTCGGCCTCATCGCCGAGCGCGACCGGCTTGGCTTCGTGCCGCGGGTGGGCCTGACCGGTACGGGTGGCTTCCCGCTCTCCGAGCGCCTTGGTGCCTTCGTGGGGCTCGAAGTTGGCTTGGCGCTGGTGAAGACCCCCCAGGGACTCCAGCCGGCCGGACTCGGCCGCGCGCAGGCCGGTGTGAGCGTGGGGTGGTAGAAGCGGGTGATGGTTCGGCGCCAGCACCTCCTGCTCGTCAGCCTCCTCGGCGCGGCCGCGTGCGATCCCCTGTACGGCGGCGACGAGGAGGGACTGCTCTGCGAGCGCGCCCGGGTGGTGTCCGCGCAGGTCCGCGAGCGGAGCCTCCCCTGCCAGGAGCGGGTGCTGGGCCTGGAGGCCGGGCTCCAGTGCGCCGAGGGCTACTCCTCCTGTTCCACGCACGAGGTCGAGCAGCTCAACTCCGTGCTGGGCTGCTTCGGGGACATCGCGGTCTGCTCGCCAGAGAGCGAGGCCCGCTGGTCAGCGGAGTTCGAGGCGTGTCTGGGCCAGTGGAAGTACGCACAGGCCCTGCACACCTGCGGCGACGCGCACCGGGCGTGGTAGCTTCCCGCACCCCTGGAGACCTCCGATGTTCCTGCCGCTGGGAGTCGAGGGCGCGATCCTCTCGAAGCTTCCGTACGTCTCCATCGGCCTGGCGGTCGCCTGCGCCGCCGCGTTCCTGGTGACGTGGGTGCTGCCCGATGCCCCGGAGGAGTCCGGCCGCGCCGAGATGATCGCCTTCGCGAGCTACTGGGAGAAGCACCCGTACCTGGAGGTCCCCGACGCGTTCGTCCGCGAGCACCTCTCGCCTCAGGCACCGGAGCACATCGCCGATGCCCGGAGCCGGGTGGAGGCCCCGCCGGAGAGCGCCCGGGCCCTGGAGCAGCTCGAGCTCGACGGTCTGCGGCGCGCCGCCGAGGCCGCGGCGAACGGGAGCCTCTTGAACCGCTGGTCGCTCGCCCCCGAGCGCGGGCTCCGGCAGCCCGGTTGGCTGACCCACCTCTTCCTTCACCTCGGCTGGATGCACATCCTGGGCAACCTGCTCTTCTTCTACATGGTGGGGCCGCTGCTGGAGGAGGCGTGGGGCCGGTTGCAGTTCCTCGGCTTCTACCTGATCGGCGGGCTGCTCTCCGGGGTGACGCAGGCGGTAGCCTCGCCGCACGGACTCATCCTGGGGGCCTCGGGCGCCGTTGCGGCGTGCATCGGGGCGTTCACGCTGCGGTACTGGCACTGCCACGTGCGGGTCGGCTACCTCTTCTTCGTCGGGCGCATCACGTACGGCACCTTCCGCGTGCCGGCCTGGCTCTGGGGCCTGCTCTGGTTCGCCTCGGAGCTCTGGTCGCTGTCAGACCCCGAGCAGAGCAGCGGGGTCGCGGTGATGGCGCACCTGGGCGGCTTCGGGGTGGGCTTCGCCACCGCCGCTGGCTCGAGGTTTCTCGGGCTCGGCCAGCCCCCGCCCGACCTCTCGGAGATCGCGGCGGCGAGGGAGGCCGCGCTCGACCGCAACCCGTCGGACATCGACGCCCTCACCGCCACGGCGCTGGAGGAGTTCGAGGTCGGGCGCACCGACGCTGCCGCGGCCCGGGTGGAGCGCGCGGTGCGGCTCTTGCTGAACAAGAAGGACGAGCAGCGGCTCTTCCGACTGCTGCTCGAGCTGGGCGATCGCTTCGACCCCAAGCGGCTCCACCCCCAGCTCGCGGCGGGGATCGTCGCGGCGCTCGACCGGGGGCCCGCGGCGCTGCACGGCCTGCTCGAGCCGGCGCTGCTGCGCGCGGGCGAGGCGAC
>CAZAIE010000307.1:0-7031 GCA_964485035.1 uncultured Myxococcaceae bacterium
CGAGAGCACCGAGCCCCTGGCCTCCGGCTCGCAAGCGCCTCCCCCCGGTGCAGAACTGGCCGTCTCGATGCAACAGCGCGAGGCGTCAGGCTCGCAGCACGACCTGGAACGCGACGAGCGCGTCGGGCAGGAAGCGAAAGTGAGAGAAGACCGCGAGGGGAGTCGCCCCCACGCGTCACCGGTCGCCCAGCGCCAACGCAGGGAAGCGGTCGCCATCGCCGCCTTCACGCTCGTGGCGCCGCCCGACCGGGAGCAGGGCGGCCCAAAGGCAGCGGTGCAAGGTCCAAACGAAGGTCGGCGGGAGGGTCCCCGGGGGGACGAGGTCGAGGACGGACGGCCGGGAAGGTCGCCCGACGAGGCTGGCCTGCCAGCCCAGGCCGAGCGCGCCGAGGGGCTCTGGGTCGCCCAGGGCCGCAGCGAGGACAGGGAGGCCTCGGGCCAGAAGACTGCGCTCCAGCGCGTGGCCGAGGGCAAGCCCAGGCCGAACCCGGTGCGGCTGGCGATGGCCGCTTCCGCCCGGGCAGTGGGAGCAGGCGCGCCGGAGTCGAGGCTCGCGGCGGTCCGCAGCGATGCATCGTCTTCCCCGGCCCTGAAGATCACCTCGAAGGAGCACCGCCTGGGCGTCGAAGCGCTGGAGGGCGGGGAGCAGGGGGCGCGGCGTGGCGAGGAGAGCTCGCGGGTGCTGGCGTCCGCCGACCGGCGGCTTGTGGGGGACGAGGCCCCCGAGGTCGCCATGGACGGCTTCGCGGTCGGCGCGATCACCATCGCCCCGGAGGGGGACGGCTCGGGCGACGAGGTCGGGGCTGCCGCGGTCGCGGGCAGCGGGGACATGCGGCACCTCGTCCAGGAGCGCATCAACTTCGTCACTGCGCTCGTGGGACCCAGCATCACCCGCCGGCTCGGTGCGAGCGGCGTCGGGGTGGTGACGTTCAGGGTCGACGGGAAGGGATACGTCCGCGCCGTCCGGCTGGAGCGCTCCACTGGCTCCGAGGCCCTCGACGCTGAGATCGAGGCCGTGCTCCGGCTAGCAGAGCCTTATCCGGGCTGGCGCGGCTGGCTCCGCGTCGCCGTGCCCTTCGGGCTCCCGCGCATCGACTACTGACGGCCCGACCCACCCTCCAACTCCGATTGCCTCGCTTCTACCGCCACGGGTAGAGTGTCGCCGTGTTTTCGCGTCCTTCGGTGTTCCTCGCCGGCCTTGCGGCGATGGCCGTCTCGTCGTCCTGTGCGTCCTGCCTGGACCAGCCTGCACAGCCCGTGGTCCTCCGGGTGGTGAACAAGCTGGCCTGGCCCATCTACGTCCAGGACGAGTTCGACCAGGCCGGGGTCACGGTGATGCGCGACGCCTCCGGGGGGTGGACCGAGGCCCACGAGTGGGCGACCTGCGCCTGCGAGGAGTGCAGCGAGGTCTGCACTGGCTGCACCTGCCCCGAGGTCGAGGGCTGGGCGCGGCGCATCCCGGCGGGCGGGACGGTGGAGCGGACCTGGACCGGGGAGTACCGCGCCGAAGACAAGATCCGCTGCTATGGCGGCGGCTACGAGCCCTGCCTGGGCAAGCGCAAGGCAGCGCAGGCTGGCACCTTCCGCCTCAAGCTCTGCTGGGCCACCACGCTCCCCAACGCCCCGGACCTGGAGCGGTTCAGGGCCACGTTTCCGAACGAGAACCGGCTCACCTGCGTCATCAAGAGCTTCGAGTTGCCCGCCAGCGGGCCGGTCGAGATCGAGACTGACGCGCCCCCAGGCTGTGCCACCAAGGACGACTGCAAAGGTGGAGAGGCGTGCCTGAGCGGCCAGTGCTCCTCGACCTGCCTGCCCCACTCGGTCCCCGCGCTCACCGGCGAGTGGGGCCTGGAGATAGGCACCCCGGACGACGCTGGGTTCTTCATGGTCCAGCCGCTCTGGAACGGAGCCTTGCGCTACAGCGGCACGGGCAAGGTGACCAACGTCCGCTACAACGCCGGGACCACGAACCTCACCGTCACCCGTGTGGCCAACGGCCTGGACTACACCGTCTCGCTCTACTACCTCCTCCCCGGACGCCGGGCGCTCCCGCTGCTGGTGGGGGACAGCGTCACCCTCACCTACGTGGACTACCTCTCGGGGGCGCGCAAGCGTGCCAGGGGCCTGCGCATCGAGGTGGAGGGGAAGGCCGCCCTCATCGCGGACAATGGCTTCTGGGGACCGGTGCTCCCCCCCGACCTGCTGGCTCCCTTTGCGGTCGATCCGTCCGGAGAGGTCTTTGCCTGCGAGGTCGGCGACTGCGGCCGCCGCAACTTCGCTCGCAGTCGTCTCGGCTATGCCGGGACCTCCGCCCTGGTCGAGGCAGGCAAGGCGGTCGAGGTGACCGTCGGGGACGACACCTGGGAGTACGTCTCCGTGGCCAACTACACGGACGAGGTCTCCGACTGCGGCGTCTCCCCGATGACCCCCTTCGCGCTGATCTGGCAGCGCCCGACTCCATGAAGTGAAAGGAAGCCCCATGAAGAAGCCGTCCCGCTCCCGCGCCGTCCGCGGGGCCTCCCGTCTCTCCAACCTCCTCTGGCTCTCCCTCCTCGGCGCGGGGGTCTACTTCGGCGTGATGTGGCTGCCGGTCTATGCCGAGCAGTACGAGGTGAAGGGGGTGCTGCAGGCCATCGGCAACGACAACTGGAAGCCCGGGATCTACGACGAAGAGAAGGTGAAGGACGAGATCCTCAAGCGCTGCAAGTCCATCGGCATGGAGACCGGCGTGAAGGACGGCGAGGAGACCAGCTGGGGCGGCATGGTCCTGCTCGCCGACGACGTCTCGGTGAAGATGAACGAGAGCGCCAAGACCCTGACCCTGCAGGTGGAGTACACGCGCTACATCAAGTACCCGTTCTTGGCGAAGAACGTGAAGCGGGTCTACTCGCCCTTCGTGGTCATCGACACCAAGCCGGTGAAGTACTGAGCGGTGGCCCAGAAGGTCCCCTCCCGGCGCTTCGGCTCCTACAACGTCGTGCGTCGCCTGGGAGAGGGCGGGATGGCCATCGTCTACCTCGCGGAGACGGTGGACGAGCGCGGGGACGTGCTGCCCGTGGCCCTCAAGTTCATGAAGCCGCGGGAGGACGTCGACGTCGCCGAGCTCTTCGCCACCGAGGGCGACGTGATGGGTCTGTTGCGCCACCCGAGCCTGGTCAACCTCTACGAGGTGGGCAAGGCAGGAGAGACCCTCTACTTCGCCATGGAGTTCTGCCCCGGCGGCGACCTCGAGGCCCTGGTGAGCGCCCTGCGCTGGCAGGACAAGCCGTTCCCTCCATCGGTCGCCCTGCAGGTGGGCATCGACCTGCTCAAGGCGCTGGCCTACGTGCACCAGGCGCAGGGCGTGCGCGGCACCTCGCTGGGCCTGGTTCACGGGGACATCAACCCCTCGAACATCTTCATCTCGCTCGCCGAGAGCCGGCCCAAGCTCGCCGACTTCGGCGTGGCCAGCAGTCAGGCCCTGGGGGGCGGCCTGCCCGAGGGGATGGCCGCTGGCAAGCTGCACTACCTGTCCCCGGAGCAGGTCCAGGGCAAGCCGCTCACCCCGCAGTCGGACCTGTTCGCCGTGGGGGTGCTGATGTTCGAGCTGCTCCTCGGCCACCGGCCCTTCGATGGCGACGACCCGCAGAAGGTCTTCGACCGCATCTCCGCCGGCAAGTACGAGCTGCCCGACGGGGTCTCCGACGGCCTCGCCGCGGTCTTCAAGAAGGCCCTCGCTGCGAGCCCCCGCAACCGCTACTCCACTGCCGGGGCCTTCGCCGCCGACCTGGTGCGCTACCAGCTCGACGCCGGGCTCCAGGAGCCGCCCGGCGGGTTGCGCGAGCTGGCCGAAGAGGCGCTCCAGATCCTCACGTGAGGCGGCGCGCACCGGCCCGGGTCGCGAGGCATCCAACGGCGGGAGGCTCTTCATGGAATTCGACCTGGACGTGGACTTCGACTTCTCGGCGGCGCACCGCCTGCCGCTCTACGAGGGCCCGTGCTTCCGCATGCACGGGCACAACTACAAGCTGCGGGTCTCCTTGCGCGCCAGCCCCGACCCCCGGACCGGGATGGCGATGGACTTCGAGGAGATACGCCGCATCGTGACCCTGCACGTGGTGGGCGTCTTCGACCACCAGGTGCTCAACGACTTCATCGAGAACCCCACCGCCGAGAACGTGGTGAAGTGGGCGTGGGACAAGCTCGAGGGCCAGCTCCCGGGACTTCGTGAGGTGCGGCTCTGGGAGAACCCGTCGTACTCCATCGCCTATCACGGGACCTGACCAAGCCCCGCCCGAACCCAAGGAGCCGCCGTGCGACGTCCCCAGCCCGTTGTCTGCCCCAACGACAAGCCGGCGATGGAGGAGGCCGTGCGCGCCTTCCTCGTCGCCGCCGGCCTGGATCCGAAGAGCCATCCGGACCTCGGGGAGACGCCGCGCCTGGTCGCCCGGGCCTGGGCCGACGAGTTCCTGGCGGGCTACCGCACCTCGCCGGCCGAGGTCCTGGCCGAGCGGATGCCGGCGCCCCGGTCCCGTGCGAAGGAGCTGGTCGTCCTCACCCGGGTGGAGTTCCAGAGCGTCTGTCCGCACCACCTCCTGCCCTACCGCGGCCGCGCGCACCTCGCCTACCTGCCGGGGCGCTCGCTGGTGGGCTTCGGACAGCTCGTCCACCTGCTGGACTGCCTTGCCCAGCGGCTGGTGCTGCAGGAGGACCTGGCGCGCCAGGTGGCAGACGCGCTCTGCCAGGAGATCGGCGCGAGGGGCGCGGCGGTTCTCCTCGAGGCCGACCAGGCCTGCCTCGCGCTGCGTGGCGGGAAGCGTCCCGGCTCGCTGGCGACGGCGGAGGCGTACGCCGGACTCCTCGCGCGCGACGCCGAGCTGCGTGCGCGCTTCCTCTCGGCGGTGCGGAGCTGACCATGGGACTTGCGGGACGGGTCGCGCTGGTGACGGGCGGCAGCCGTGGCATCGGGAGGGCGTGTGCACTGGCGCTCGCCGACGCCGGGGCGAGCGTGGCGGTGGTGGCCCGGGGCGCGCCGGGCCTTGGGCGGGTGGTGGCCGAGCTCACGGAGCGGGGGGCGAAGGCCCTCGCGATCCAGGGGGACGTGGCCGAGGACGGCTTCGCGGCGCAGGCCTTCGCGCGCTGCGAGCGGGAGCTGGGGCCGGTCTCGGTGCTGGTGAACAACGCCGGCCTGCTGGAGCTGGCGCCGGTCGCCGAGCTGACCGTGGAGGCCTGGGACCGCACGCTCGGCGCGAACCTGCGCGGGCCCTTCCTCTTCGCCCGCGAGGCGGTGCGGCGGATGGTGCCGCGCGGGGAGGGGCGGCTGGTCTTCGTGACCTCCATCAGCGCGACGCTGGGGACCCCGCGGCTCTCTGCGTACTGCGCGAGCAAGTGGGGCACCCACGGGCTCGTGAAGAGCCTGGCCGAGGAGCTGCGCGGGACCGGCGTGCTGGTCACCGGCGTCGCCCCCGGCTCGGTGGACACCGAGATGCTCAAGCTCTCGGGCTTCCCGCCGGCGATGCAGCCCGAGGACGTGGCCCAGGTGGTGGCCTTCCTCGCCCAGGGCGCCCCCGCGGCGATGCAGGGCAGCATCGTCGAGATGTTCGGCTGAACCCCTCGAACTCTTCTGGACAGGTGAGACGACCATGAGTCTGTCGCGGTGCACCCCCGAGTTCCTCTCCGCGCTGGAGGCCGCGCTGGGCGGGAAGAAGCTGTTGCGCGACCCGGAGCGGATGCAGGACTACGCCAAGGACGAGTCCGACACCGGGCTGTTCCCGCCCGACGTGGTCTGCTTCGCCGAGTCCGCGGAGGACGTCCAGGCGGTGTTCCGGCTGTGCCGCGAGCACCGGGTGCCGGTGACGCCGTGCGCCGCGCGGACCGGGAAGAGCGGCGGCTCGGTCTGCGTGCAGGGCGGGGTGGCGCTCTCCACCGAGCGCATGAACCGCATCCTCGAGGTCTCGGTCGAGGACCTGGTGGTCGTCTGCCAGCCGGGCGTCATCACCGAGGCGCTGATGAAGGAGGTCGAGGCGAAGGGTCTGTTCTTCCCGCCCGACCCCAACAGCCTGGACATGTGCACCATCGGGGGCAACGTCGCCGAGAACGCGGGCGGCCCGCGCGCGCTCAAGTACGGCGTCACCCGCGACTACGTGCTGGGGCTGGAGGTGGTGCTGCCCACCGGCGAGAAGCTGAAGCTGGGACGGCGGACCATCAAGGGCGTCGCAGGCTACGACCTCACCGCGCTGATGGTGGGCTCCGAGGGGACGTTGGGGGTCGTCACCGAGGTGACGCTCCAGCTCATCCCGCTGCCGCGCGAGGTGTGCACCGCACTGGTGACCTTCGAGACGCTGGTGGGGGCGGCGCGGGCCGTGAGCGCGGTCCTCGCCGCGGGGATCCTGCCGCGCACGCTGGAGCTGATGGACGAGAAGAGCATCCAGGCCGTGGACGGGAAGGGCTTCCGCTTCCCCGAGGGCACGCGGGCCGCGGTGATCCTGGAGGTGGACGGCAACGCCGCCGAGCCGCTCTTCGAGGAGCTGGGGCGGGCCGCGGAGATCTGCGAGGGCTTCGGGGTGAAGGAGACGCTGGTGGCCCAGAACGAGGCCCAGCGGCGCGACCTCTGGTCCGCGCGTCGGCAGGTCTCCACCGCGCTGAGGACCATCAAGCCGCACAAGGTCAGCGAGGACATCGCGGTGCCGCGCTCGAAGATCCCCGAGATGATCGAGCGGGTCCACGCGCTGGGCCGCGAGTACGAGGTCCTGGTGGCCACCTACGGCCACGCCGGCGACGGGAACCTGCACGCCAACTTCCTGTACGAGACGGCCGACGAGAAGCACCGCGTCGAGCAGGCCGTGGGCCGCATGATCCGCGAGTGCGTGGCCATGGGCGGGACGATCACCGGAGAGCACGGCGTAGGGCTCGCCAAGCGGGAGTTCCTGCCCCTCGAGCAGGGGCCGGAGCTGCTCGGGCTGCAGCGCCGGCTCAAGCAGGTCTTCGACCCGGACGGCATCCTCAACCCGGGCAAGATCTTCGAGTAGCCGCGTGTGCACCCTGGTCCTCGC
>CAZAIE010000307.1:7041-7659 GCA_964485035.1 uncultured Myxococcaceae bacterium
CCCCTGGTGGTCGCGGCCAACCGCGACGAGTTCCTTGCGCGTCCTGCGACCGGCCCCGAGCGCGTCGAGGGCCCGGTGCGCGCCCTGCGCCCGCGCGATCTCGTCGCCGGCGGGACCTGGCTGGGGCTGAACGGGCACGGGCTCTTCGTGGGCATCACCAACCGCGCCGGGACCCCACCCGACAAGACGCGCGCGTCCCGTGGGGCGCTGGTCGCCGACGCGCTCACCGCTCCCGATGCGGCAACGCTCCACGACCGCCTGCAGGCCCTCGCCCCCACGACCTACAACCCCTTCCACCTGCTCTACGCCGACGGGCGCGAGGCCT
Source organism: uncultured Myxococcaceae bacterium (assembly GCA_964485035.1). GTDB lineage: Bacteria > Myxococcota > Myxococcia > Myxococcales > UBA5297 > CAZAIE01. The sequence goes on from CAZAIE010000307.1 coordinate 7,367, forward strand.
TCGTGACCTGGTCGGACGGCCAGGCGGTGAAGCGCTACCGGGTCGATCCGGGGCTGCACGTGGTCACCGAACGCTCGCTGGGCGGGGACGACCGCGGGCGGACCGAGCGGCTGCAGCGCGCGTTCGAGGCCGGCGTCCGCTCCCGCGCCCCGTCTCTCGAGGGACTCGCGAGATTGCTGCGCGTGCACGGGCCGGAGGGGGAGCCGTTCGGCGGCAGCTGCGTGCACGCCGCGGCGTTCGGGTACGGGACGCGCTCGGGGCTGGTCTACGTCGGAGGGGAGCTGCCCCGGGCC
>CAZAIE010000308.1:0-7659 GCA_964485035.1 uncultured Myxococcaceae bacterium
GGTGTGGCAGGGGGATGACGGGACGACTGCCCCGTCACCCCCTATGCCGATCGGGTGCTCTGCTCTGCTACGGGCCCGTCACCGGCGCCGCCGGCAGCCGGACCAGCGCCGTGGTGATCGCAGGCGAGGCCACCGGGCTCACCTTCACGCCCGCGGCAGAGAAGGAGTAGACGAAGCCTTCGATCTGCACGCTGCGGCGGATGTGGGGCTCGTACCACCAGTACCAGTCGTGGAGCTGGTTCTGGACGAAGAGGTCCTTGTGGTCCACCGCGCCCAGCTTGACGAGCGAGCCGGCCGCGTCGACGTGGAAGAGCTGCAGCTGGCTCACGAAGCTGCCCCAGTAGTCGCTGGCGCTGGGGACGTAGTCCGAGAACGGGATGGCCAGGGTCCCGGTCTTCGCGAAGTAGTTGAAGGCCTTGTGGTCCCACAGCGCCTCGCTGTAGCCGTTGCGCGTCCCCACCAGCGTCTTCGCGGTCAGCACCGGGTTGGTCATCTCGCTGACGTCGAAGATCTGCAGGGCGACGCCGTTGCGCGTCTCCCGCCCGGTCGAGGGGTCGACCACCGTGTCGCTGCCGATGGTGAGCAGGTGGGTCGGGTCCAAGAGGTGGATGTACGTCGAGAACCCGGGGATGTGCAGCTCGCCCACGACGGTGGGCTGGGCGGGGTTTGCGAGGTCGAGCGCGAAGAGCGGGTCGATCTGCTTGTAGGTGACGATGAACCCTTTGTCGCCGAAGAAGCGCGAGGAGTAGATGCGCTCGCCTGGGGCGATGGGGGGCGTCGCGCCCACCTGGACCAGGGCGCCGCCCTGCTGGCCGAGGACGTAGAGGCGGTTCTCGGTCACCGGGTTCTGGAAGTTCGGTCCCCAGACCGTGAGGTTGGTGGCGACGCGCAGGTAGCCCTGGTGCTCGTCGAGCGAGAACTGGTCGAGGATGGTCCCGGGGACGCTGCCCGACCCCTGGTAGGTGGCGCTGACCGGGCTCGCCAGCGAGAACTTGTGCAGCCAGGTCCTGGACATCGTGGTGCCGTTGGTCCGCCACCAGCCCCAGGACCACTCGGGAGAGGCGAGGTAGAGGGCGTCGGCGTTCGCGTAGATCTCGCCGGTCTGCGTCAGCACCGAGGTCACGTCGAGGTTGCCGGGGTGGGCGAGGTCGAAGGTGGCGAGGGTGGCGAGGCCCAGCTTCGCGCCCACCGTGGGCCGGTGGTACCGCGAGCAGTCGGAGGTGACGTCCACCCGCTGTCCGCCGACGGACACCGTGGCCTTCGGCAGCCAGTCCGCGAGCGGCTGGGCGCGGATGCGCGCCTCGTTCTCGGCCTTGAGCTGGTCCAGCGCGGCGGCGTTCTTGGCTTCGTCGTTCGGGTCCCAGCTGTCGAGCCACCACTTCAGCTCCGGCCAGCGCAGCTGCGCCGAGAGCACCAGCCGCACCACCGAGCCGATGCGCCGCGAACTCGCGTAGCCGCCGCCCAGGAAGTACTCGTCCTGCAGCACCGGCGTGTCGGTGGCGACGTCGTAGACGGTCACCTTGGTCGCGTCCGAGTACCAGTACCAGTAGTGCCAGGCGTAGCCCTGGTCGGCAGGATGGGCGATCCGCGGGTCGTACGTCCACGCAGGGATGCGCGAGAAGACCACCAGCTTGTGGTCCGTCTCGGAGAGGAACATCTCGGTCGGATAGCCCTCCACCAGGGTGGTGGAGGCGAGCGCGGTCTGCGCCGCGGGCCAGGACTTGAGGACGAAGAGCCGGCGGTCGACGAGGTAGAAGACCCGGTTGCCGTCGGTCTTCACGAAGTCCGCCTCGTCCACGCCCGCCACCTGGGTGTTGGTGGTGGAGTGGTCGGGGGTGCCCGACTGGCCGGTCGCGGCTTCGTTCTTCCCGTCCGCCATGGGCGCGCCGTAGTACCAGTCGCCATAGCCGTCCAGCGACTCGCGCATCTGCAGCACCGCGGTGTCCTTGATGTAGCTCTCGAGCGCCTGGCAGCTCGGGAAGGTCACCAGGCCCGCCTGGGTGGTCGCGGGATCGGGCTGTCCGACCGGTGAGGCCGTGCCGCACGCCGTGAACGCTACCGCCGCAAGCAACGCCGACGTCAGAAGGTACCGGTTCATGGCCGTCTCCCCGAAAGAGCCCATCCAGACGCAGCAACACCCAGGCCAGGGGCTGGACCCCCAGAGATCAAGGAGTTGGCGTGCTGGGCGACGGCTTGGCTACGGAAATCCGAGAGACCGCTCGCAGAATCCTCAGGTTGCGGGGTCGGGCTCGAGCCGTTGGCCCGCCCGGGCCACGACCCGGACGGTGCTGCGGTCGTCGAGCGCGAGCCCGTCGCCCCGGTCCTCGGTGCCCTCCACGGCGATGACGTCGCCTCGGAAGAGCTTCTTGAACGCGGCGTTCTTCGAAGTCTGGTGCTTGTCCTGCAGCGCGAGGCCGACGCGGCCCTCGGGCCCGCAGCCGATGTAGCGGCTGCGCCCCTTCGAGGAGAGGGGCTCGGAGACGATGCGGAAGAGCCTGCCGGAGGGGAGGGCAGGCCAGGGCTCGTGCGCCGCGGCGAAGAGCAGGTACGTCATCTTCAGCGCCTCCTTGTGGAGGCCGGCTGTGCGCGCGATGTCTGCGACCAGGCGCGGCGGGTCCCACGGCCGCTCGGCGTGGCACCAGTCCGTCTCCTTTACCAGCGCCGGACAGGCGCCCCGGAAGAGGCAAGGGCTGCGCAGCGCGAAGCCCTTCGACACCAGGCGGTCGCGGACCTCGAGCAGAGCCCGGGAGGTCTCGCGCAACGCCGGCTCGAGGACCAGCACCGACCCGTGGGGCTTCACCCGCGCGAGGGCCCGATCGAGCACTCCCGCGCGGCGCGGGGCTGCATCGGGGGCCTCCGGCCAGAGCTCGTTGAGCACGTGGCCCAGGGTGATGAGGTCGAAGTTGCCCTCGGGGGGGGCGTCCCCGCGCTGGCCGTTCCAGGCCCGCGTCGCCAGCGCCTCGCCCGCTTCGGCCGCGAGGGCGCGCGCGAGGTCCATGGCGGCGGGGCTGCGGTCGGCGATGGTGACCTCACCAGCGCCCGCGTCCATGCAGGCGAAGGCGAGCGGGCCGGGGCCGGAGCCCAGGTCCAGCACCTGCCGGGGGCGTTGTGGCAGCTCCAGCAGCGCGTGGCGCGCCTGGGCGTAGGAGACCGGCCAGTAGAAGAGCAGGTAGGCCCCCAGGAGCTTGGGGTCCTCCATGTAGCTCGCGCCGGCGAGCTCGCGGTCACGGGTCAGCCCGCGCGAGAGCTTCTTCACCGCCGCGCCCACCTCCTGCAGCTCCCGGGGCAGCAGCCGGTCGGCGGGGCCGTCCTCGAGGCGGCGCGCCCGGCGCCACACCGCGAGCAGCCGGGGGATCCACTTCTGCAGGTCTCGGACGATGGGGTCCATGGTTCCTCTTCAGGTCCCGCGCAGGGACATGGCCTTGCCCACCCTGCCGACGGCGACGAGCCAGGCGGCGGTGCGCAGCGAGACCTTCCGGGTCTTGGCCAGCGAGGCGACGCGCTCGTAGGCCTCCTTGAGCGTGCGCTCCAGCTCGGCGCCCACCCGCTCCTCGTCCCAGGCGAACTGCTGCAGGTTCTGCACCCACTCGAAGTAGCTCACCGTGACCCCGCCGGCGGTGGCCAGGATGTCGGGGACGACGATGATGCCCCGGCGCTCGAAGATGGAGTCGGCCTCGGGCAGGGTGGGCGCGTTGGAGCCCTCGACGATCAGCCGCGCCCGCACCTCGCCTGCGTTCTGGGCGGTGAGCGCGCCCTCGAGCGCCGCGGTGACGAGCACGTCGCAGTCCAGCGCCAGGAGCTGGTCGCGCGCGAGGGACTGGCCGGGGAAGCCCTTCACCGTGCCGTTCACCTTCACGTGCTCGAAGAGCGCGGGGACGTCGAGGCCGTCGGGGTTGGCCACGGCGCCCTGGGCGTCGCTCACCCCCACGATGACCCCGCCGTCCTCGTAGAGCAGGCGGGTGGCGTGCGTGCCCACGTTGCCGAAGCCCTGGATGGCGAACCGCGAGCCGTGCACCTGGGCGCCGACGTCCCGGAGGATCTCGCGGCAGACGTAGAGCACCCCGCGGCCGGTCGCCGAGTCGCGTCCGCGCGTCCCGTACAGCTCCACCGGCTTGCCGGTGACCACCGCGGGGCTGTGGCCGTGGTAGCGGGAGTACTGGTCCTCGATCCACGCCATGATCTGCGGGTTGGTGTTCACGTCCGGCCCGGGGATGTCGCGGCTGGGGCCGATGAGGTCCTGGATCTGGTCGACGTACTTGCGGGTGAGCCGCTCCAGCTCGCGCAGACTCAGGGTCGAAGGGTCGCAGGCGATGCCGCCCTTGGCTCCGCCGAAGGGCAGGTTCACCACCGCGCACTTCCAGGTCATCAGCGCCGCGAGGCCCAGCATCTGCTCGCGGTCCACGCTGGGGTGGAAGCGCAGCCCGCCCTTCATGGGGCCGCGGGCGTTGTCGTGCTGCACTCGCCAGCCGACGAAGGTCTTCAGCTCCCCGGTGTCGAGCGAGATGGGCACCTGCACGCGCACCTCGCGCAGGGGCGTGCTGAGCAGGCCGGCGACGGCGTCGCTGACGTCCAGCAGCCGCGCCGCCTTCCGGAAGTAGGTCTCGGTCGCCTCGGCGACGTTCATGGGGGCCTCCGACGAGGAGCGCAGCCTACCACACGGCCGCGGGCGCTCCCGGCGCGGCGCGGGTGTCGGCCAATCGCTCTCAGGGTCCTCTCCATGGCCCACACAATTGGACGTGCCCGGCGTTCACCGAACCGTTATCTCTCCGTTCCAGTGACACCCCCTTTTTTTTCCTCGGGTGGAGCGGTTGCACTCACTGGTGGGTCGGTGTACCAATGCACTGGAAAGTTCTTCCACCGCTGGACACAAGGAGATAAGAAATGAGCCCGAAGACGAGCCCGGCGCCCAAGGTCGAGCCGGTGTCTGCCAATGCCGTGGAAATGCTGAAGGCTTTGGCTGAGCAGATCCGTATGTGGCGAAAGCGCCACGGAATGACCCAGGCTGACCTGGCGATGAAGTCCGGGATCTCGGTGTCGTTCATCTCGATGATCGAGCGGGCGGAGCGCAGCCCGAGCTACGAGACCCTGTTCGAGGTGGCGCGGGCCCTCGACATCCCCATCTCCGAGCTGTTCCGCGGCGAGAACGAGCCGCCCATCGACGACGGCTACTTCCGCAAGCTGGTGGACTTCGCCCGTGGCGCGCACCTCTCGCGGCGCCAGGTCGAGCAGCTCATCGCCGTGGGCCGCGCGATGTACGAGCTGCCCGAGCCGGCAGTGGACTTGGGCGTGGAGATCCCCCCGGGTCGGCGCTGCAGCGTGCCGGGGTGCAATCGTCCGCTGCTCGCGAAGGGCCTGTGCCCCTCGCACTACCGCCGCAAGCTGCGCCAGAAGAAGTAGGCCGGCGTCGCGGACGCAGGAAACGAAGAGGGGCGCCGGCAGCGAGCCGGCGCCCCTCTCTACTTGGGTCCGACCAGCGACTAGACCTTGGGCTGCGCCTTCAGTTCCTTCGCATCGATCTCGAAGTTGTTGAAGGCCTTGCCGTCCTTGTTGATCCAGAGGGTCTTGCCGTCGTTGGTCTGGAGGCGAACGTAGAACGAGAGCCCGCCGCTCTTGCCGGCGAGCGAACGGAGCGACTTCACGTCCACCGAGGCGGCCAGGAACTTCTTCTCCGGCACCCAGGCGCCGGGCCCGCCGCGGTTGAAGGACTGGTACCCGTCGGCCGTAGCCACGTTCAGCGGGATGGTGACCATCTCGTCGATCTGCGAGCCGTTCTCCTTCACGAAGTTCTTGGGCCCGATGACGATGGTCGCGCTCTCGAGGTTGTTGTCGAGGAAGTTGCGGTCCATCAGGTCGCAGTCGATGAGGAAGTTGTAGGCCTCGGTGTTGTTCTCGGCCAGCTGGCGCCCGGTGCGGATGTTGCCCGCGCCGAAGCCGGGGATGTTGAAGTTGCCCTTGGCGTCGGGGGCGTAGGTGTAGAGCGTCTGGTAGTAGTCGCGCGCGAACTGGTTGATCTTGTGGTCGCGCCCGCCCGCGAGCTTGTAGACCGCGTCGGTCGAGGTCGGGGCCTTGCCGCCCGTCTTGTCCGCGTAGTAGCGGGCCGCCTCGGCGCTATCGAGAAGGTTGTCGTTGTTGACATCGAACTTCTTCATCTCCGCTTCCTTCGCGATCTTCTTCGCGTTGGAGATGGGGATGAACTTCTCCTGCCCGACCTTGAATCCCATGGCTCACTCCTTGACGAAGGGGCGTGGAAGGGTGCCCCCCTTGAACGTGCGTGATTATCACACTTCCACCTTCAAAGTTGCGTCCATCGTGACTCTGGACGGGGTGACTCAGAAAAGGTCATTGATTACGGTCTCTTGCCGCTATCAAGCAGGAATACGCGGCCCGTGCAGCCTGGCAGAATCGGGCAGGTTCCGGCGGAGTTGTCATTGACCGAGAGGACGAGTTGGGAGTCCGGTTCACACACCTCGCGGCCCTCGGAACCGGCGTTGAGATAGGCCCTCAGGGTGCCGTGGGGGCCGACGCGGTCGAGCACCAGCAACCGTCCGGTCGTGGACACCAGCCGCAGGGCGGTCGCGGGGTATTCCTGGCGCAGGCGCGCGAGCGCTCGGATGAGCGCATGGGTCGGGCCGGGCGGGGCGTCGAGCGGCATCGGTTGCCGCTCCGGCCAGGGGTCGTTGAGGACGAGGCCCGGGTCGCTGCCCGCCATGCCCAGCTCGGTGCCGTAGGTCACCGCCACCGGGTCGGGGCGCAAGAGCAGGTAGCACAACGCCAGGCGCAGCCGATCGTGGAGCACCGCCTGGGAGCGGAAGCGCGCGGTGTCGTGGTCGTCGAGGGCGCAGAGGTGGAAGGGGTCCGCGAGGGGGCCGGCCCGGAACCGGTCGAAGACCAGGCGCTCCCAGAAGCTGGCCGCGTCGATCTCCCCGCGCGCGAAGAAGGCGAGCATCGCCTTGCGGTGCGGGCCGTCGGTCGCGAGGTCCACGCCCCGCTCCTCGGCGAAGCGGGCGGGGCTGTCGGACGCGAGCGCGCCCAGGAGCAGCAGCTCCGGGTTCTTCCTGCGCACGCGCGCGCGCAGCTCGACCCACAGGTCCTCTGGCGCCTCGTCCATCGAGGTGAGCCGCAGCCCGTCCACGCCCTGCGCGACCAGCGCCTCCGCAGCCTGGAGGACGTGGTCACGCGCCGGGCCCTCGTCCAGCCGCAGGCGCGGGAGCTCCGGGTGGCCGGGGACGCAGGCGTAGGTCGCCGGGTCGCCGGAGACGACCGGGAAGGCGTGGAGCTGGAACCAGGCGGCGAGCCGGGAGCGCTTCTGCCTCGAGAGCACGTGCTGGAAGGCCGCATGCGAGGCGTGGAGGCACGTCGCCTCGAACTCGACCACCACGCGCATCGAGCGGGCGTGGGCCTCTGCGACGAGCCGGCCGAGCGCCGCCTCGCCACCCAGCGCGGGGTCCACCGCGAGCAGGTCGGTGGCGCCCTGGCGGTGGGGAGTGGGCGAGGGGTGGACCGGGCTGAGGATGACGGCGGTCGCGCCCAGGTCCTGCAGGTAGGAGAGGCTCTCGCGCACGCCGTCGAGGTCCCCGCCGTAGAAGGTGTGGGCGGTGCTGGGCGCGCCGCGAGAGCACAGGTGGCTCGCGGCAGGCGAGCGGCTCCCCCGCGCCCAGC